>JAZRKT010000127.1:0-13376 GCA_045646465.1 Eubacteriales bacterium
TTGCACCTGCAAAGGTTCTTTGCAAGTTTGCAGAAAGCAACGAGAACTTCAAGGTAAAGGTAGGTATGATGGACGGCGAGGTTATGTCCGCTGAGGAAGTAACAGCACTCTCCAAGATTCCTTCTAAGGAAGTTCTTATCGGAAAGATCCTCGGAAGCATCCAGGGTCCTCTCTACGGTCTTGCTTATGTACTTCAGGCAAAGATCGACAAAGAAGGCGGCGTAGCAGAAGAAGCAGCTGCAGAATAAGCCAAACCGTCAGGGCTTCATAAAAAAAGACGGAAATAAATAAAAAATATTACATTTCGGAGGTATATTGAAATGGCTACAGAAAAGACACTTCAGATTCTTGAAGAAATCAAGGGTCTCACAATACTTGAACTTGCAGATCTCGTAAAGGCACTGGAAGAAGAATTCGGCGTATCCGCAGCTCCCGTTGCAGTTGCAGGCGTTGCAGCTCCCGCAGAAGGCGCAGCAGCAGCTGAAGAAAAGACTGAATTTGACGTTGTTCTCACAGACGCAGGCGCTTCCAAGCTCGGCGTTATCAAGGTTGTTAGAGAAATCACAGGTCTCGGCCTCAAGGAAGCTAAGGACCTCGTTGAAGGCGCTCCCAAGACAGTTAAGGAAGGCGCATCCAAGGACGAAGCTGAAAAGATTAAGGAACAGCTCGTTGCTGCAGGCGCTACTGTTGAACTTAAGTAATTTTGGTTTAACAATAAAAAATGCTTTTTTAGAACCGCCCTTTGGCGGTTCTTTTTTTTCTTATTTGAATTAAAAGGGCAAAATCAGGTAACAATAAAAGTAAACATATTGAAAGAAAGGAAAAAAACAATGAAAAAATCACTAGTGTTTGCATTTATAAGCCTTTGTATTTGCCTTACTTTGTCGGCAGTTGCTGCAATATCGCCTGCTCTTGATATTATTTCGGGAAAAATCGAAATGAAAAGATGTGTGTCAAATTCCGATGTTCTCACCTTCGAAAACGAAGACTTTGACAGCTTTTTCGGCGAGATGAGTGAAAGCTTTTGCGTAACATCCCTGCCGTCTGAGCAAAGTGGTGTACTCAGCTGCGGTGCATATGAGCTTGAAGAAGGTCAGAAGCTGACAGGTGAGCTGTTTTCAATGATTAAGTTTGTGCCGTCACCCGTATTTGAGGGAGAAGCACAGTTTTCGTTTTCGGCTGAAAACACACTTCTTACCTGTCGTGTCAATGTGACCGAAACTGCCAACACAGCACCCGTAACAGCATCGTCGATTGTGGAAACTCAGAAGAACATTGCCGTGTTTTCAACCTTTTCCGCCGCTGACCCCGATAATGATGAGATTTCCTTTGAGGTAGTAAAATATCCAAGACACGGAAGCATCTCAATAAACGACGCCGACGGTATGTTTGTTTACAGACCGGGGGACGGCTATACGGGAAGAGACAGCTTTGAGTACAAAGCAGTTGATGCTTACGGCAACAGCTCGGCACAGCAAATGGTGCAAATCAAGGTGTCAAAGCCTGCCTGCGATAAGTATTTTTCTGATATGGAAAACCATTGGGCGCACAATGCCGCTGTGAAAATGGCATCAACAGGTCTTATGGGCACAGAGGTTAATGAAGATGGAAATTATATTTTCAATCCTGACGGCGATATGACAAGAGGAGATTTTCTAGCTCTTTCCCTTATTGTGGCAGGTCTCGAAAAAGATATTCCTTATACCTCAAAGACGGTTTTCGCCGACAACAGCGCAATTCCCTACAATATACGAAGCTATGCGCAGTATGCCTATGATAACGGAATAGTAAACGGTTATTCAGACAGCGACGGAAACGTAAACTTTGAGTCATCAAGCTCAATAACACGTGCAGAAGCGGCGGTTATTACTGAAAAAATCCTTAAGCTTGAACAAGGAGGCGGTGATGTGCAGTATATTGATGCCGCCGCAATTCCTTCCTGGGCAAGCTCAGGAATAAGCAGTCTTACTGCCTGTGGTATTTTAAAGGGTGAGCCGTCGGGACAGATAAGCCCTTCAAAGATACTTTCAAGAGCCGAGGGTGCGCAGATGATATGCAATGCCGCACAGTATCTTGAAGATAAGCACAAGCAGGAAAAGGAAAATAAAAAGTCATTATTCAATCTTTTCGGGCTTTTGGGTTAAACAAAAAAGGGGTGTAGTCTAAAAATTGCTACACCCCAAAAATATGCTTTTTTACAACGAGCTATTATAAGTTTAGTTTTATATATCGTCAGGGAAAAACCCCATCTGACGTGGTTTTTCCTCTTTTTCATACTTTTAAAGGACTGCAAATTCACCTTTCCTGCGCTTTGTGAAGCATAAGGCGTTTCGCCGTCTGCGGACGGCCACCAAAGACGCTGTCTTTGGAAACGTCAAGCCTTTAAAAAGGCTTGACCTAAACTTTTATAATGGTTTTACTAGAAGATAAGGCTGTGCATAGCACAGCCTTAAAAATGTACATTCCTTTAACTCTCTTTGTAAATAGTCTGGGAAGAAACAATGAACGTTGATTCCCGTTCCTTGTCCTGCTCTCCAAACACCGACACACCTACCACCGCCGTGAAAAACAGCAGCGCCACAACGGTTATCGTAAATATAAGCTTTACTTCAAGAGAAAATCTCTTTGACATTTATCTATCATTCCTTTACAAATTGCATACATCAAGGTTAAAAAATAATCATTTTTTATTTACAAATATGTTATACCATTAAAAATTCAATTTGTCAATACTTTTTTTCAATTTTCTTCACATTTTCGGATTTGAGGCAAATTTTACTTTTAAATTTTGTAAACATTCAACAAAGGACATTGACACCTCTCCATAACGGGAATATAATAATTACAATCATTGTATACGGAAATTTCCGCAGTAACGCAAAGTGATTTTAACGGAGGAACGAATATGACAAAAACACGGTTCAACCTGCCAAAATATACACTCAGCGAAGAGCTGTTCAACTCAATCAGTCACGGTATAGGAGCTTGCCTTTCTGTTGCCGCACTTGTGCTATGCGTTGTAAGAGCTGCCTTTCAAAGCACCGCTGCAGGCGTTGTGGGTGCTGCCATTTACGGCTCTACTCTTGTTATTCTTTACTGTATGTCAACGCTATACCACGCAATAACCAACCAGACAGCAAGACGTGTTTTTAGAGTATTTGACCACACCTCAATCTATCTGCTTATTGCAGGCACATACACCCCTATTACTCTTGTAACGCTGAAAGGTACTATGGGCTGGACACTTTTCGGAATTGTATGGGGCATTGCAGTTTTGGGCATTATCTTCAACGCAATAAACATTGAGCGTTTCAAAAAGTTTTCTATGGTAAGCTACATTGTTATGGGCTGGGCTGTGGTAATCGGAGCCAAGGACATTATCGCTCTTATGCCAAAGGGCGGACTTATGTTCCTGCTTTACGGCGGAATAGCATATACTGCGGGTATTATTTTCTATGCCCTTAAAAAGGTAAGATATATGCATTCGGTATGGCACTTCTTTGTGCTTGCAGGAAGCATACTTCAGTTCTTCTCAATATACATCTACGTGCTTCCCGTAAAATAATGGTCAAAGACGCATCAAAAAGAGTGCAGGCTGTCCCGCAACGGACAGCTTTTTTATGTCAATTTGCAAATATTCCGCCTTTTTTTGCGGCTTTTTTCGGTAATTTGTCATAATTTTAACTTAAACTTTGTAAACAATCAACAAATCTTGTTGACACGTGACAATCAAAAAGCTATAATAACAGAGTATAATCGTGTCAGAATTTGTTTTGACACATATTCACTTTCTTAAATATAATAATGTATATTAAAGGTGTGCCAAATCACACTATGAAATGAGGTTCACAAATGAGCATCAAGGTAACAAAATTCGGCGGAAGCTCTCTTGCAAGTGCCGAACAGTTCAAGAAGGTTGCAGACATAGTTCTGTGCGACCGCGACAGAAAGTATGTAGTTCCCTCGGCTCCCGGCAAGCGTTTTTCGGGCGACACAAAGGTTACAGACCTTCTCTATCAGTGCTACGACGAATTCAGCAGAGGCGAGGATTCTCCTGCTTTTACACAGATTAAGGAAAGATACAATCTTATTATCGAAGGCCTCGGTCTTGACCTTTCTCTTGACCACGAATTTGAACTTTTAAAGCTTAGCTTTATAGGCAG
This sequence comes from Eubacteriales bacterium, assembly GCA_045646465.1. GTDB lineage: Bacteria > Bacillota > Clostridia > Oscillospirales > CAG-382 > UMGS1387. Next base: position 4,164 of record JAZRKT010000127.1, read on the forward strand.
AGCAGGTCGTGACTATGCCGCAAGCCGCGGTGAATACCTCAATGGTATCATTCTTGCAAAATATCTTGGCTTTGACTTTATTGATGCTGCCGATGTTATTTTCTTCAAGGGTGACGGCACCTTTGATTCCGAAAAAACAAACGAAATAATGAGCGAGCGTCTTGCAAAAAGCGAATATGCCGTAATTCCCGGCTTCTATGGCAAAATGCCCAACGACACCATCCGCACCTTCTCAAGAGGCGGCAGCGATATTACAGGTGCTATCGTTGCAAGAGCAGCACACGCGGACGAATACGAAAACTGGACTGACGTTTCAGGATTTATGATTGCCGACCCCAGAATTGTTGAAAATCCCAAGTATATTTCAGTTATCACCTACAAGGAGCTTCGTGAACTTTCATATATGGGTGCTACCGTTCTTCACGCAGATTCCATCTTCCCCGTTAAGACAAGCGGTATTCCCATTCACATCAAAAACACCAATGCTCCCGAGGACGAGGGTACAATGATTGTTACCCACACAGACCCCTCAAAGGATACAACGGTTATTACAGGTATTGCAGGCAAAAAGGACTTCTCCGTTCTCACATTGGAAAAGGATATGATGAACGAAGAAAAAGGCTTTGGCAGACGTCTTCTTCAGGTGCTTGAACGACACGAACTGAGCTTTGAGCATCTTCCCAGCGGTATTGACACCATGAGCGTTGTTATTAACGACCACGAGCTTGCAGGCAAGGAAGACGACATCATCGCTGACCTTGTTGAGACCTGCTCTCCCGATACGATAAGCGTTGAAAAGAACATTGCGCTTATTGCAGTTGTTGGCAGAGGTATGAGAAATGCAAAGGGTACAGCTGCAAGTCTGTTCAGCGCTTTAGCTGCTGCTGACATCAACATCAGAATGATTGACCAGGGCTCCAGCGAGCTTAACATCATCGTCGGTGTTGACAACAAGGACTTCGAAAAGGCTATCACCGAAACCTATGCATACTTTGACAAGAACGATCTCATTTAAAAAATATCTTTATATTGTTCACAAATTTCTGTAGAATTTAGTACTTTATTGTGCTAAAATCTTGACAACAAATAAAGGCGATGACTGGAAACAAGTAAGTCTGCTTTACATATCTTCAGAGAGCCGTCGGCAGGTGAAAGGCGGTAGAATGAAAGCACACCCAATACATTCCGAGAGCTGCATACCGAAGTTTTGCGACGGCGAAAATAGGCTATGACGTTTCACACACGTTACAGTGTAAGGGTTAAGGCAGAGCCATAAAGTAAGAATCAATACTCGAGCGAAATTCTTGGGTGACTGTCCGACCTGCAAAGGCTTTTCCCGCAAGGAAAAAGCAAATAGAGGTGGTACCACGGTTTTTATCGTCCTCTGCTATAATTATGGCAGAGGGCTTTTTTTATACCATTCCCCAAAGCCACAAGAAAGGATTGATTAAAATGGTATTAAAAGTTTTATTGTTGATTATTTTCTTTGCTGTGACGGTGAGCGTCGGTGTTTACTGCCGCAAATCGGCAACAGACGTTAGCGGCTTTGTCCTGGGCGGCAGAAGTGTAGGTCCATGGCTTACAGCCTTTGCATACGGCACAAGCTACTTCTCTGCAGTAATATTTATCGGCTACGCAGGCCAGTTCGGTTGGAAATATGGTATTGCCTCTACCTGGATAGGTATAGGAAACGCCGTTCTCGGCTCCCTTCTTGCATGGGTTATTCTGGGACGCCGTACAAGAATTATGACACAAACCTTAGGCTCTGCAACAATGCCTGAGTTCTTTGAAAAAAGATACAATTCAAAGTCACTTAAGGTAGTGGCTTCCGCTATTACATTTATTTTCCTTATTCCATACACAGCTTCTCTTTACAACGGTCTTTCAAGAGTTTTTGAGTCCGCGTTTGGTATCGACTACGCTTACTGCGTAATAGCAATGTCCGTACTTACGGGTATTTACGTAATTGCAGGCGGTTATATGGCAACAGCTATCAACGACTTTATTCAGGGCATTATAATGCTTGTGGGTATTGTTGCAGTAATCGGCGCAGTTCTCAACAGCCACGGCGGATTCATCGGCTCACTTACAGAGCTTACTCAGGTTGCTGTTCCCGAAACAGCAGGTCCCATCACCGAAGCAGGCACCTTCGCTTCTATGTTCGGTCCTGACCCCGTAAACCTTCTGGGCGTTGTTATTCTTACATCTCTTGGCACATGGGGACTTCCTCAGATGGTTCAGAAATTCTACGCTATCAAAAGCGAAAAGGCTATCAGCAGAGGTACTCTTATTTCTACAATCTTTGCTGTTATCGTTGCAGGTGGCTGTTACTTCTTGGGCGGTTTTGCAAGAATCTCAGGAGTTGAAGTTCAGCCCGGCACCGACGTTCCCGTTGGAGGCTACGATGCAGTTATCCCAAAGATGCTTGAAGGTCTTCCCACAATACTTATTGCAATAGTTATTGTACTTGTTCTTTCCGCTTCTATGTCTACTCTTTCTTCACTTGTTCTCACATCAAGTTCAACGCTTACCCTTGACTTTATTAAGGGTACGGTAATGAAGGATATGAAGGAAAAGAAACAACTTTTAATAATGCGTATTTTCATTGTAATATTTATTGCAATTTCCGCAGTAATTGCAATTTTCCAGGTTAAGGCAAAGAGCGACGCCGTAGCATTCATCGCACAGCTTATGGGCGTGTCGTGGGGTGCTCTTGCTGGCGCATTCCTCGCTCCCTTCCTCTACGGTCTGTACGCTAAGTGGGCCTCCAAGACAGCTACCTGGACTTGTATGATTTTCGGCGCAGGAATTATGGTTGCAAATCTTCTCTTCAGAAGCAGCTTCGCCACAATTCTTCAGTCACCCATCAACTGCGGTGCATTCGCAATGATTGCAGGTCTTGTAATCTTCCCCATAGTTTCTCTCATTTCAAGGAAGCCTGACAAGGCTGTTATTGAAAATGCATTCACAGGAATTTCAGACAGACTTGAAAACTAAGCTTTAAGTAAAAAACAAGGACAGTATCACACAGGCCTTAAAGCCTTTGATTACTGTCCTTTTTTGTATTCACTTTTTTTATTCCTTATAAGCCTCTGCAACCGCCTTTGCAACAGTCTTGCAAACGCGCTCATCAAAAGCTTTGGGAAGGATATAATCCTCGTTAAGCTCATCGTCGGATATGAGATTTGCCAGCGCATAGGAAGCAGCAATTTTCATTTCTTCCGTAATCGCCTTCGCTCTTACGTCAAGGGCTCCTCTGAAAATACCTGGAAACGCAAGAACGTTGTTAATCTGGTTGGGAAAATCGCTTCTTCCCGTCCCCACAATTCTTGCCCCTGCCGCCTTTGCTTCGTCGGGCATAATTTCGGGCGTGGGATTTGCCATAGCAAAAATAACTGCATCTTTATTCATACTCTTAACCATCTCGGGTGTTACAAGCTTTGGCTTCGAAAGTCCGAAGAACATATCTGCTCCCTTGATAACATCTGCAAGAACGCCTCTTTCGTGATTGGGGTTTGTAATCTTTGAAAGTGCCTCGTGCTCAAAATTCATCTGCTCGTCGCCTTCGCAGATAGCACCGTTCTTGTCGCACATAATAAGATTTTTTACGCCCACCTTAAGCATAAGTCTGCCGATTGCACAGCCTGCCGCACCTGCTCCGTTGATGACAACCTTAATTTCTTCAAGCTTTTTGCCTGTAAGGCGCACAGAGTTTATAAGTGCCGCAACTGCAATAACTGCCGTTCCGTGCTGGTCATCGTGGAATATAGGAATGTCACAGCGTTCCTTTAATTTGCGTTCAATTTCAAAGCACCTGGGAGCGCCGATGTCCTCTAAGTTAATTCCTCCAAAGGAGCCACAAAGAAGCTCAACCGTTCTTACGATTTCGTCAACATCCTTGCTTCTTATACAAAGAGGAATTGCATCTATATCACCGTATTCCTTAAAAAGAAGGCACTTACCCTCCATTACGGGCATACCAGCTTCGGGTCCTATGTCGCCAAGCCCCAGAACTGCCGTACCGTCGGTAATAACAGCTACCGTATTCCAGCGACGTGTAAGATCAAAGGATTTACTTACATCCTTCTGTATTTCAAGGCAAGGCTCGGCAACACCCGGGGTGTACGCAAGTGCAAGAGCCTGCGCGGTATCCGCCTTTACGTTCGCTTTTATTGAAATTTTCCCCTTCCATTCATAATGCTTCTTCAAGGATTCCTGTCTTATATCCATTTGTATTATTCCTCGCTGTATAAATTCAATTTTATAAAGTATATAACTTTTTTATATTTATGTCAATATGTAATTGACCGTTTCTTTTACCCAATATTGTAAAAAAATCACTGTTAACTCCGTTATCAGTTAACACAATATGAGTAATTTTTTAAAAATTGTGAACACCCCTTGCAATTTTAAAGCGTACGTGATAGAATGAGATAGCTTTATTATAGAAAATAGGAGTGATTTTTTAAAATGGACGGTGCCGGGTGGCAGATAATACTACTTGTAATATTGGTAATGTTATCTGCGTTTTTCTCAGGAACTGAAACAGCATTTACGAGTTTCAACAGAAACCGTATGAAGACACTTGCCCAGGATGGAAACAAACGGGCAAAATCCGTACTTGATATTGATGAAAGCTACGAAAAGTTTATTTCAACAATACTTGTGGGTAACAACATTGTGAACATTACTGCAACAACAGTATCGGGCGTTATGTTTGCAAATCTTTTACAAGGCAATGCAGAGCTTGCACCTACAGTTTCAACGATAGTTATGACTGTGGCTATACTGCTCTTCGGTGAGATTACGCCAAAGACTCTTGCAAAGGACTATGCTGAAAAGTACGCTATGGCAACATGCGGCATTATCAAGTTTGTAATTGCGCTTCTCACACCCATAACCTTTATCTTTTCACTTTGGAAAAAGCTCCTCAGCTTTATATTTAAGGTTGAAACGGTTGATGCGGTTACGGAAGATGAGATACTCACAATGGTTGAAGAAGCACAAAGCGACGGAAGCATCGACGAACACGAAAGCGAGCTTATCAAAAACGCCATAGAGTTTACCGATGTTGAAGTTTCGGCAATTCTCACACCAAGAGTTGACATTGTTGCAATATCAAGCGACACAAGCATTGAAGATATACAGGATGTATACAGAACAAGTGGCTTTTCAAGACTTCCCGTTTACGAGGATACCATCGACAACATTATCGGTGTTATGCACGAGAAGGATTTCAACAAAATGCTTCACGACGGCAGCAAGGATATAAGCGATATTGTCAACGGAGTTATCTGTATAACGGGCAGTATGGAAATTTCAAAGCTTCTTCGTGAATTTCAGGCAGCCAAAACCCATATGGCAATCGTCGTTGACGAGTACGGAGGAACTGCCGGTCTTGTTACTATGGAGGACGTGCTTGAAGGTCTTGTAGGCGAAATATGGGACGAACACGACGAGGTTATTGAAAACATAAAGCAGGTTGACGATATTACATACGTCATCAACTGCAGCGCATCCCTAAACGAGCTTTGTGATCTGTATAACTTTTCCGATGAGGTGCTTGAAGAAAATGCCACCGTAAACGGATTTGTTATGGACAACTTAGGCAAGGTGCCAGAGGTCGGAGATGCTTTCAGCTATGATAACTTAGACATTGAGGTTATCAAGGTTGACGGAAGACGTGCGGCGGAAATCAGCCTTACTGTAAATCCCAAGTCCGACGGCGAAGACGAGGACCCAAAGGATAAGGACAGATCTGATGACACAGACGACGGGGAATCCAAGGAAAAAGCAAAAGATTGATTCCAAAATTCTATATAACAACAAAAACAATAAAACAAAAATAAATATAATAAAGTTAAGCGGCAGATGTAAAAGTCTGCCGCTATTTTTTAATCATTAACAAATCTCACTTTTTAGAGTACAATTTTTCAAGGAAATCAAAACCTGCCATATCTCTGCTGCTACTTATCAAACACATCCGCCACAAAGCATCTTTAGTAATATCCGGGAATAACAATTGACGTTTGAGGCGTGATATCGCACCTTACAACACTGAATTTAAGCATTTTCTCATTTCTTTTCCGTTGGAAAATTTACAGAAATTTTATGCCCCGCAAAAGCGGGGCATTGTGTATTTCATTAAAGCTCTACAAACTTTCCTGTCTCCGAAGATTCATATGCAGCCTGAATCACGCGCTGAGCGTAAATTGCATCTTCTGCCGGAACCTCAATCGGAGCACCGTCGCGATGTGAGTGGCCGAAGCTGTCAAGCTCCTTGGTGTACATATTGCCGAATTCAACCTTAACTTCCATCTTCTTGACTTCGTTTCTCGTCTGCTGTGCGTCGTAACCGAGCGAGCTGTCAGCAGCGATAACATCAATTGTGCCGCCCTCTTCCTGTGAAAGAGTGCCGTAAGCAACGATAGAACCTGCTGTTCCGTAGATCTCAAGCTTACTCGGAACTGCATCCGGAATGTTGAAGTTTGACTCAACATATGCGACAGCACCGTTTTCAAGCTCCATCATAAGAGAAGCCTGATCCTCAACCTCATAGGAAAAGGTGTTGGTCTTACAAAAAGAAGCAACACGCTTCGCCTTTGATCCTGTGATGAAGTGGAGAAGGTCGATGCAGTGAACGCCCATATCCATAAGAGCGCCGCCGCCGGAGAGAGCCTTTACCTGACGCCATGCACCTGGGATTTCCGGATACCAGCAAGAAAACTGTGCACGGCAGTTGATAATCTGACCAATCTTACCGGACTGAACAATCTCACGAATCTTTGCGTTGATTGCGTGGAAGCGCATAAGGAAGCCTGTTGCAATCTTTACGCCCTCTTCCTTGCAAACGCGAAGAACCTCTTCACCATCTGCAATGTCAAGACAAATCGGCTTTTCAAGAAGAATATCCTTCTTTGCGCGAGCAGCATCAATCGCCTGCTCCTTGTGGCAGTTAACCGGTGATGCAATATAAACAACATCAACCTCAGGATCTGCCAAAAGTGCTTTATGATCGGTGTATGCGCGCTTTGCGCCATACTTTACGCGAAGCTTTTCAGCAAGCTCGTCGTTGATTTCCATAACGGCAATAAGTTCCGCTTCTTCGGAAAGCATCATCCCCGGAAGAGTACGTCTGTCAGCAATACCGCCGGCGCCGATAACTCCCCATCTTACTTTTTTCATTATATATTACCTCACTTAAACATCAATTAGTTAGTTTCTACAACGAAAGGACCTGCAACAACGTTCATTGCATATGTAAATGAACCGAGGTTGCCCGAATCAAGCGTGTTGTGTCTGCGTCAGACCACTTGTCAATATTCAATCCGACTACGTGAGAGCAATCTACATCCCACTCATTAAAGAAGTATGCTGCTCAGCGGTACATCCCCAACTGTCCTATCCGAAGTAGCATTATAAATCAATTATAATTTTACTTTGTGTGTTTTGCAAGGATTTCTTTTACTGCAGCAATGCAGCGCTCGATATGTACAGGTTCCCATGACGGATGGAGGAAGAGAGAGAATGTCTCGTCACGAAGGGATTTTGCCTTCGGGCAAATAACGTTTGTATAGTCTGCAGACTTGGGATCTGTGTACTCTGTAGACTTGAATGGGAACTGAGCAGAGCCGAATCCGCCGTGTTCTTTGTATGCCTTCTCTTCGTATGCTTCCGGCCACTGAATGCCATAGCATGGGATGTTCATAGCCATAAGTTCCTTAATCATACCGTCAGCCTTGATGTCAAGAGCATCGAGGTCAAGGTTGATTGTGTACCACCAGTAAGAGTTCTTACGCTCTGCGGTGTTTGTCGGGAGCTTCTTGATACCCTTAAGACCTGTGAATGCATCGTCGTACATCTTAGCGTACTTATAGCGACGTGCAAGGTTCCAGCTGTCAAGTCTCTTAAGCTCGTTGATACCGATGAGAGACTGCATCTCTGTCATACGGTAGTTAAAGCCAACACGGTTGTGGATGTACGGAAGCTTCTCTTCAAGAGCGAGCATACTCATACGCTTCTTAACATCATAGCCGTGATCGCGGAAAGAACGGCACTCCCAGCCCACTTCTTCATCGTTTGTAACAACCATACCGCCTTCACCGCCAGTTGTGAAGTGTTTGCTCTGGCAGAAGCTGAAACAACCAACGTCACCGAGGGTACCTGCCTTCTTGCCTTTGTATTCACCGCCAAAGCACTGTGCGCAGTCTTCAATAACCTTAAGATTGTGCTTCTTTGCGATTTCGAGAATCGGTCCCATATCTGCAACGCCACCGTAGAGGTGAACAACAACGATACCCTTTGTTCTAGGAGTAATGCGATGCTCGATATCGTTCGGGTCAAGAGTGTGATCATCGGTAACATCAGCGAATACCGGGATAGCACCTGCCTGAAGGATGGAGAAAGAAGATGCGATAAAGGAATAAGAAGGAACGATAACTTCGTCTCCAGGGCCAATGCCGAGAGCTGCAATAGCTGTATGGAGAGCTGCTGTTCCGTTAGTTGTGGAGATAGCCATTTTTGCGCCAATCCACTCAGCCCACATCTGTTCAAACTGCATACCTACTGGACCTGTCCAGTAGCAAACCTTACCTGTTCTGAGAAGGGCTGCAACTTGATCGGGTGTCTCAGGAGCAAGCTCCGGCCACATAGGGAAGCCAAGCTCTGCAATGCCGGCACCATTCATTACTTTTTCTTCTGCCATTTTAAATAACCTCTTTCTTTATTTAATTAAATTAAGTCAATGGACCAATTACATTGTACTACACTTTGCTCTGTATTGCAAGTATCTTTTGGGGACATTTAATAAAGAAAAAGTAATTTCGTCATTTTAGACAAAATTTCTCTTTCAAAACTGTCAAAATAACGAACATCACCTTCTGTGATAAATCCGATTTATTCCCTCTCTCTCGCTGTAATCCCGATTTTTGAGGATAAGTAATGGGTCTGTAACATTAGGTATCAAAAAGCAAAAATGTGGTTGCTTTTTCCCAAAAAGGAATTGAGAAACCACATACTTTTTGTATAATTAAATCACGACAAATGTACACGAGAAACTTTAAAAAAACTGCAACTATTTGGAATAAAAGCTTTATGTGTTATAATGGATGTGTAAGGCAAAAAAAGCTGCTCCCTCAGTGAGAGGAAGCAGTAAAGAAATATATAAACCACAATTACGCCTTGTTAACAGAACCAAAGAGCTCCATCTTTTCC
>JAZRKT010000128.1:0-3343 GCA_045646465.1 Eubacteriales bacterium
GGCTCCGTATGTCGGGTAGTACGTACCGTTAGGTAGTGCTCCCGCCCTGCGCTGATTTCTCCCCCTTTGCCGTGGTGGCTTATCCCCTCACGTTTTTGCTGTAGTGCAAAGTGTTGTTTTGTTGCACAAAGTCAGAAAAATGTGCAGAACCCCAGTGAAAATAACTGCAGTACAACAAAACAACACCTTGCACTACAGCAAAAAAAGGTGGAAGCCTCCCCGGCTGGAGGTATTCCGCAGGTGTGCCAATTAGCGGTGAATATGATTGTGTGATGTGCTGGTGTTTTATGTGTACGCACACCGAGGACTCCTCCATTGAGGGGAAGCGTTTTGGTTACTTTGTCGCTTAGGACAAAGTTACTCGCTCTCCGCAGAGAGCGAAACCTCCTTGCGATACATAAAGTAACTTTAAAAGAAAATGAAAAAAGTCTATATCATCTTGTTAAAAAAGCAGCTCCTCTTGCCCGTATGACACGCAGGACCTGTCTGAATGACCTTGACAAGAAAAGTATCATCGTCGCAGTCGGAATACATCTCAACAATTTTCTGAAGATGACCGCTTGTTGCGCCTTTGTTCCATAATTCCTGTCTGGAACGGCTGTAAAACCAAGTATATCCCGTCTCCAAGGTCTTGCCGAGAGACTCCTTGTTCATATACGCAAGCATCAAAACTTCGCCGTTCTGTACGTCTTGCACAATTGCTGGAACAAGCTCGCTTTTTGCAAAATATTTATCAAGATTGTTTACATCAATTAACGTCTTACCCATATTCCCTGCTCCTTTAAGTAGTCCTTAACCTGTCCGATTGTCAGTTCACGAAAGTGGAACAGCGTTGCCGCAAGTGCAGCATCTGCGCCCGTTTTTTGGAACACGTCGGCAAAATGCTGCAGTGTTCCGCAGCCGCCGCTGGCAATTACCGGAATGTTTACCGTCTTTGAAATAATGTCGGTAAGCTCTAAGTCAAAGCCACTTTTTGTGCCGTCGGCGTCCATACTTGTAAGAAGAATCTCACCGCAACCCAAGGACTCAACCTCCTTTGCCCATTCTACCGCATCAAGCCCTGTGTCCGTTCTTCCGCCGTGAATGTATACGTTGAACCTGTCACCTGTCCTTTTGGCATCTATTGCAACAACAACACACTGTGAGCCAAACTTTTCAGCTGCACGTGCTACAAGATACTTGTCCTTCACCGCCGCCGAGTTTACCGCAACCTTGTCGGCACCTGCGTTGAGCATACGCCTGTAGTCGTCGATGTCGCTTATTCCTCCGCCGACTGTAAGCGGCATAAATACCTTGCGTGCCGTCCTTTCAACTACGTCAACCATAGTTTTTCTCTGCTCGTGTGATGCCGTTATGTCAAGAAATACAAGCTCGTCTGCTCCCTGTGTGTTGTAAAACTCCGCCGTTTCAACAGGATCTCCCGCATCTCGCAGACCTATAAAATTTATGCCCTTTACTACCCTGCCGTCCTTTACGTCAAGACAGGGAATTATTCTTTTTGCTAACATATTTTCTCCTTAGTTAGTTTGTGTCGGGTTTTTTCGTTACTTTTCTTGAAAGAAAAGTAACCAAAAGAACTTTAACTTGGCTGTCGCCATTTTGGAAATTTTATAAAGCTATCTGACATAGCTCTGTGCAAATCGGATTTTTCAAAATGAGTTGCTTACAGTATTTCTCTCAGCTTATCAAGAAAAGCTTCCTCGCCGAAGGTGTTGATTTTGAAAAACATCGCCTGGCTTCCGCCAGAAGTAATGGCAGAAAGCTGAAGGGTATCTCCTCTGCCAAACAAGGTAACACTCATACTCACCCTGTTTTTTCCTATATAGCTGTATCTTTCAAACACCCTCACACTGCAACGGCAGTCTCCCATATAAAAGTCACTGCTTTCTTCAAGGCTCGCCGATACGCTTCCGTTTAATATGCCGTCCTCGATTTTATGTAAAACCTCGTCAAAGCTTCCTGTTATCGTTTGTTCAAGCTTTGCCATCGTTACACCTCCTTAGTTAGTTTATGTCGGGTTTTTCATTACTTTTCTTGAAAGAAAAGTAACCAAAAGAACTTTAACTTGGCTGTCGCCATTTGAAAACATTTTTTGATGTTATATCCATTTTCACCATAGGGGGCGACATTTGTGTCCGTCGATTAGCAGTATACTCCACTCTGTCATCCTGAGCGAGGGCACCAAAAGTGCCGTAGTCGAAGGATCTGCACAGTTTCGCTTTGTTCATAGACTGTAGCTGGTGCAAATTGTTATGTATCAGATTTTTCGACTCCGCTTCGACACGTTCAAAATGACAATTGGGAGTTTGTACGTACTGAGGTTTTAAGATATTACATTCATCCCGAACTCAGCCGACCAAAGGTCGTCATTAAAGCTTGACTTCGACCTTGGAGGTGCAAATCAACTCTTAGTTAAATTTACCGCTTCCCTCAAATCCAATGTTCCGTCATAAATAGCACGTCCTGCAATAGCACCGTAAAGGTTCATTTCAAGCAGATTTTTAATGTCATCGATGTTGTGCACACCGCCCGAAGCTGTAATGTCGCAGGAGACAGCCTTTGACAGTGCGCCCAGCTGCTCAAGGTTAGGTCCTGCCAGCGTGCCGTCCTTTGAAATATCGGTAAAAATGATGTTCCTTACGCCCTCAGCTTCCATTTCCTTGGCAAACTCGATGTAGTCCTTATCCGAGTCGTCAAGCCACCCCGAAACGCTGACCTTGCCGCCTTTGGCATCAATACCAACGGCTATTTTTTCACCGTACTTGTCTATAGCCTTCTTGAGAAATTCTCTGTCACGAAGTGCCGCCGAGCCTAAAATCACCCTTGAAACGCCGATGCCGAGATACATATCCACCGTTTCCATATTGCGTATGCCGCCGCCAAGCTCTATAGGAACATTTGTCATTTTAGCAAGACTTGCGAACAGGTCACGGTTTACCGTTGTGCCTTCCTTCGCACCGTCAAGGTCTACCATATGAATGTAGCCTGCGCCCGCTTTTTCAAAGCTTTTCACCGTTTCCTCGGCACTTGAAGCAACCTGACGTGCCGTTGCGTATTCGCCCTTGTAAAGACGGACACATTTCCCGCCCAATATATCTATTGCAGGTAATATTATCATAGATGATTCCTTCTTTTTTTATTTTCTTTTTAGTTTGTTTGATGTGTCGCAGGGGGTACGGTCGCTTCTTGAAAGAAGCTCCGCAAGAACTTTATTTTGGCTATCGCCGTTTTGAAAGAATTTTTCGATGTTTTTTTCATTTTTCATCGTAGGGGCGACCTTTGGTCGTCCGAAGATTCTTTTACGTTTAGCAGGGATGTTTCGGCACTGCGACGCCGACCTTCT
>JAZRKT010000129.1:0-5332 GCA_045646465.1 Eubacteriales bacterium
TTCTGAAATCGGTGCCATACAGTCTGCGAAAGACCAGCTGCCGGGCTTTGACCCACGTGAAATGGTTTTAATATTACCATTTGGCAGTGAGTCTTTTTTATTTTGCCCATATTATAAACAGCTGCTGTATCTTCGCCAAAATAAAAGATATAAAATGTACTGAAATCAAAGATAACCTTGAAAGATAAAACATATGTGATTACTTCCTGCTACACAAATTTCGTGCAGTGCAAGGACTTGCCGCAAAACTCCCCATTGACTAAAAATAAAAGATATGCTATAATAATCCCAAAATAAAATGCGTAAAATAACGTGTAAAATAATATAACAAATACGGACACTGTGAAAAGTGTTCGATTTTGGCGTTCCCGAAAAAGTGAAAAAAAGGAGAAAAATATGGAAAAAACTGTGCTTTTGCCCTGTCTTGAGGCGGTAAGAAATCAGACAGAATACAAAGAAATATACTCACTTCTGTCACGGTTTTCCCGTATGGGCGACAAATACAGTCAGGGCGCTTGCTACTGCACTTGTCTTGCCGACGGTCACAGAGATGCACTTTCGGCGTGCTTTGCGGTTGACTGCAAAAGCGGCAGCTTTTCGGACAGATTTTCCGGCACAAGCCTTATTGTGTGCGCTGATGAAAAAACGGCGTACTCTGTCAAAGGCTCTCTTTTTGCATATGGGCTTGTAGCCGAGGTTTTTCCTGTCAGGGACTACAATTTTTACAACATAAATGCCACAAGCCACGAGTGGGAATTTGAACGGCTGAGAGTTCTGCGACTTATTGTTGAAGGAAAGCTGGATGCTGTTGTTGCTGTTCCCGAGGCGGCGCTGGGCGTGCTTCCTCCTGTTGAAAGACTGCGTGTGGGCAATGTCGTTAAAATTGGCGACGAGGTGTCAAGAGACGATCTTTGCGACAGACTGATGTCCTATGGCTATGCAAGGTGTGACATTGTTGAGGGTCAGGGACAGTTTGCTGTAAGAGGCGATATTTTGGACGTTTTTGTGCCCGATTACGAAAGCCCCATAAGAATGGAGTTTTTTGGCGACGAGGTTGATGCGGCTGGCTTTTTTGACGTTATCAGCCAGCGAAGAACGGAAAATGTAAGCCAGTTCAATATAACCCCCATCCGCGAGCAGATGCCGGACAGCGAGGCGTGCGCAAGGATTGAGGAAATGATGGATAAGCTGCTCTCGGCGGCAAAAAGAAAGAAAAACGAGGCTCTTACCGAAAAGCTGGACAAGGAAAAGCGTGATTTTGCCGAGGGGACTCTTTGCTGTCTTGACAAGTATCTTCCTGTTATGTACGATTCTTACACGTGTCTGTGCGATTTCTGCACAGGCGGTATTTTCGTGTGCGATTATCCGAGGGTTAAGGACAGGCTCAAATCCTATCTGTGGCAGTTAAATGAGGATTTGGTGAGTCTTGCGGGGAACGGCGAAGCCGACATCAGAAACGGTGTTTTTTGCCTTGATGCCGAAGCCTTCAAGACAATTCTTATGTCAAGGCCCTGTATCTGCACCGACTCTTTTAACTCCACGGCGGACGTTGCTTTATCGGGATATTTTGAATTTGCTTCAAAGCACACGCCTGTCACTTTTTCAAATCCCGATATTCTTTGCGAGGATTTGAAGGGCTTTTGCAAGGCGGGAATGAAAATCCTGCTTCTTACAGAAGGAGTTATGCAAAGCGGTGACCTTGAAGGCATTTTACGTGACAGAGGCGTAGGGTGCGTTGTGGCATCCGAGCTTGATTACAATACAATGAAAAGCGGATATGTGTACATTGTTCCTAAGAATTTTTCGGCGGATGTATCGGGCTTTGAGTGCGGCAAGGCAAAGTTTGTGCTTTTGTCGGCAAGGGGTGAGGCCGAAAACAGACGTGCCGCTGTAGGCAAGGTGAAAAGCTCAAAAAGCGGTGCTAAAAACAGAATTACGTCATATCTTGAGCTGACTGTGGGGGACTTTGTGGTACACGACGTTCACGGCATTGGCGTATACGAGGGCATAAAAACTCTCACGGTGGGAGGAATTACCCGTGACTACGTTACGGTAAAATATCAGGGAAGCGACTCGCTGTATGTGCCCTGCGACCAGCTTGACAAAATTTCAAAGTTCACGGGAAAAAGCGAGGGGGTACGTGTTTCAAAGCTTGGCTCGGGCGATTGGACAAAGACCAAGGCAAGGGTAAAAAAGGCGGCAAAGGACATTGCCAAAAATCTTATTGCTCTTTACGCCGAAAGAACAAGACGCCCCGGTTATGCTTTCGGTGCTGATACCGAATGGCAAAGAGAATTTGAAGAAAGATTTCAGTACGAGGAAACGGACGGTCAGCTTGAAGCGGTTAAGGACATTAAAAACGATATGGAAAAACCGTGTCCCATGGACAGACTTTTATGCGGAGACGTTGGCTTTGGCAAAACCGAGGTTGCTCTTCGTGCTGCCTTCAAGTGCGTTATGGACGGCAAGCAGGTGGCAATTCTTGTTCCCACAACGGTGCTTTGCTGGCAGCATTTCAGAACAATTATTTCTCGTATGCAAAGCTATCCCGTGAAAATCGAGATGCTATCACGATACACTCAGAGCAAAGCCAAGAAAATATGTGACAGACTGAAAATCGGAGATATTGACATTATTGTCGGCACTCACAAGCTTCTTGCAAAGGGCGTTGAATTCAAGGACCTTGGGCTTCTGATTGTTGACGAGGAGCAGAGATTCGGCGTTACCCACAAGGAGCGATTAAAGGAAATTTCAAAGCAAGTGGATGTTCTGACGCTGTCTGCAACGCCAATTCCAAGAACCTTCAATATGGCACTTGTTGGAATACGTGATATGTCGGTGCTTGAGGAGGCACCCGTTGACAGGCATCCCGTGCAGACCTATGTTTTGGAGCACGATATGACGGTGCTGACAGAGGCAATAAAACGGGAGCTGAGGCGTGCAGGACAGGTGTTTTACCTTCACAACAGGGTTGACGACATTGACGAGGTTGCGGCAAAAATCCACGCTCTTGTTCCGGAAGCTGCCGTTGCCGTCGCCCACGGCAAAATGACTCAGGATCAACTGAGCGAGGCGTGGAAGGATGTTGTGGAAGGCAAGACGGATGTGCTTGTTTGCACAACAATTATCGAGACGGGTGTGGATGTCCCCAATGCTAACACGCTTATTATCGAGGATGCCGACAGGTTAGGTTTATCGCAGCTACATCAGCTAAGAGGCAGAGTGGGACGTTCTTCAAGGCGTGCTTATGCATATTTTACCTGGCGGCGTGACAGAGTGCTTAACGAAACGGCACAGAAAAGGCTTACGGCTATACGTGAGTTTACCGAGTTCGGTTCTGGCTTTAAAATTGCAATGCGTGACCTTGAAATAAGGGGTGCGGGCAATTTGCTGGGCTCTGAACAGTCGGGACATATGGAAAGCGTCGGCTACGATATGTTTATAAAAATTCTTGAACAGGCCGTGCTTGAAGAAAAGGGCATAGCTGCTAAGGAGGTAACCGAATGCAGCCTTGATTTAAAGGTAAACGCATACATTCCCGAAAGATACATCAGGCGTCCCGGCGACAGAATTTCAATGTACAAGCGAATTGCTGCCATAAAGACAAATGAGGATGCCGACGACGTAAGGGACGAGCTTCTTGACCGCTACGGCGATATTCCGAAGGAAACGGAAAGTCTTATAACGATTGCCCTTATAAGGCAGAGGTGCGCTTGCCTTGGGCTTGTGAAGGTTGAAGAAAAGAACGGCAAGCTTGCGGTATTTCCCAAAGAGCCACCCACACGTGAAATAGCACTTTGCTTTGCCTCAAAATTTGCAGGACGTGTGCTTGTAAGTCTTGGCAAGGAGCCCTGCTTTAACATAAAGCTTCGTGCAGGGGAGAGCGTAGAGCCTGTTCTTAGTGAAATATTTAAGATTTATTCACACACAGACGGGCAATAAATGATACAATAACAATGGAATTTTTTGTATAGGTATACTATGTCGCTTTTTTGAGGTGAATTGCTGTGAAGGCTGTTATTAAAATGTTGATGTGCGCTCTTTGCCTGTCTGCACTTTTGCTTTGCTCCTGCGGCGGAAACGGCGATAGTGCACTTGAATTCAGGGATGAAAAGGGAAAGACGGTGTCATCGCTGTCTACGGGCTTTGTAAGTCTGTGGATAGGCGTTGAAAAAAACACGGTGTCGGATTATCTTCAGATAGTGGAGGATACAGACGGCTGGAATACGGTGCTTGACGAGGAAAGCGGAAAAACCTTCTCGGATATGTTTAAGGATGACTGTGTTGCTACCCTTAAAAATCTTCTTTCCGTTGAGTATTTACACGATTATGTGTACGGAATAAGCTTCTCCGACGAGCAGCAGAAGTCTGTGGAAAAGGAAATTGACTCAATTGCACAGAGTCTGGGCTCCTTTAAGAATTTTGAGCACGAGCTTGAAAAATACGGCTGTAGTGCCGAAGACTACGAAAGATACCTCACTCTTATGCTCAAGCAGTCAACGCTTTTTAACTCGTTGTACTCAGAAAAGGGCTTTTGTCCCATAACCGAGGAGCAGAAAAAAGAGTATTTTACCGAAAACTATGCCGTTGTCAATCACATCTATTTTGATATGAGAGGAACAAGCAAGGATGACGGAACGCTTGTGAGTCTTACAGAGGATGAAAAGCAGGTTATCCGTGACAGGGCATCGAAGCTTTATGAAGAAATTGCTACAGGCGAAATAAGCTACGAGGATGCTCTTATCGCAAACACCCAGGACGGTTTTGCCGCATCTCACCCTTACGGCTATTTTGTAGCCGACGACGGAACGTATTTTGATTCCTTTGTCAAGGCGGCGTTTTCCCTTGAAGACGGGGAAATTACCCTTGTAGAAACAACATCGGGTATGCACATTTTAAGACGTGAAAAAATGGTGGAGGAATACTACGCCTACGATGAAACAGTTTATACGGCCATTTCCGAAAAGCTGATAAAAAATGATTTCAATAGCAAAATACAGGCTGTTCGGGACGGCGTTTATGTCAACGAAAAGGCGCTTGAAGGTATTGATGCTTCGCTTGTGAGGACGTTTGAAGGGTTTTAATAAAGATTCATTTATCTCTCGCAGGGGTGTTTCGGCACTGCGGTGCCGAGTTACATTTTTCTCTGACGGAGACGTGCCGACTGCGGTCGGCAGGGTGTACTTTTGTCCCGAAACAAAAGTACCAAAAATTCTCCCCTCAATGGAGGGATGGCTCGGTCGGGGTTGGAAGTTTAGCTATAATTGCGACACACAGAGACTAATGGCTCCGTGTGTCGGGCAGTACGTACCGTTAGGTAATGCTCCCGCCC
>JAZRKT010000130.1:0-11169 GCA_045646465.1 Eubacteriales bacterium
TCTTAAAAGAGAAAAATCACTTCATAATATCCCTTGCAACGTAAACACCGCTTGCCGAAGCGTGGGAAAGAGAATGGGTAATACCGCTTCCGTCGCCGATAATGTAAAGACCGTCATACTTTGACTGAAGATGCTCGTCAACCTCAACCTCCATATTGTAGAATTTAACCTCAACGCCATAAAGGAGAGTGTCATCGTTTGCCGTACCTGGAGCGATTTTGTCAAGGGCGTATATCATTTCGATAATGCCGTCCAGTATTCGCTTGGGAAGTACAAGGCTGAGGTCTCCGGGAGTCGCCTGAAGGGTTGGATTTACAAAGGACTCGCGTATTCTTACGGCATTTGAGCGCTGACCGTTTATAAGGTCGCCAAAGCGCTGAACAATAACGCCTCCTCCAAGCATATTGCTGAGCCTTGCTATGCTTTCGCCGTAGCCGTTGGAATCCTTGAAGGGCTCGGAAAAATGCTTTGCCACAAGCAGGGCAAAATTGGTGTTTTCCGTCTGCTTTTGTGGGTCCTCATAGCTGTGGCCGTTAACGGTGATGATACCGCCTGTGTTTTCATTTACGACGCTTCCCTTGGGATTCATACAGAAGGTTCTCACCTTGTCGCCGTACTTTTTGGTGCGGTAAACAATTTTGCTTTCGTACAGCTCATCTGTAAGATGTGAGAAAACCTCTGCAGGCAATTCTACTCTTACGCCGATATCAACTCTGTTGCTTTTTGTGGGAATGTCAAGATGCCTGCACACGCTTTCCATCCACTTACTGCCGCTTCTGCCTACCGAGATTATGCACTTTTCGCTTGTGTAAACACCGCTTTTGCATTTAACCTCATAACCACCGTCGGCAATATCAATAGTTTCAACGGGACAGTCAAAGTAAAAGTCGACCTTATCCTTAAGAAAGGCATAGATGTTTTCAAGAACGATGTAGTTTATGTCGGTGCCAAGGTGTCTGACCGAGGCATCAAGCAGGTGCAAATCGTTCTGTATGCACATTTTTTTGAACTTTGAGCCCGATGTTGTGTAAAGCCTTGTACCTTCACCGCCAAAGCGCATATTTATGTTGTCAACGTAATGCATAAGCTCCAGAGCTTTGTTTTTTCCGATAAACTCATACAGCGTACCGCCGAAATCGTTGGTAATGTTGTACTTGCCGTCAGAAAAAGCACCTGCACCTCCAAAGCCACTCATAATTGAACAGTTGCTGCAGCTTATACAGCTTTTCACCTTGTCGCCATCAATGGGGCATTTTCTTTTTTCAAGGGCGTGGCCTGCTTCAAATACCGCAACCTTCAACGAGGGCTTTGTGTTTACAAGCTCAAAGGCAGAAAAGATACCGCCCGGGCCTGCGCCGATTATAATGCAATCATACCTCATTTTCTTATCTCCTGATATTTTAACATTACTGTTTTCGACTAATTATATCACAGACGGAGAAATTTTTCAAGAGGTAAAAGAAGGTCTGATGCGAGAGGTGAAACCATCCTGCGTTTATTTTAAGGGATTGCCGTCATTTTCTCTTGCCTTTTGAAAAAAGTTGTATTATAATATAACAAAACGCACCTGATAAAGGAATGAAAAGACTTGGATAATATTTTCATCTGTCCCATATGCGCTCTGCCCCTTGAAAGAGGGCAAGGCTGTTACAAATGCCAAAAGAATCACCTTTTTGATATAGCAAAGGAAGGCTATGTCAATCTCGCTTCGCCGTCAAAGCAGTCGTCTGGCATCTCAGGCGATGACAAGGATATGATAAAAGCACGCACAAGCTTTCTCCAAGGAGGCTACTATAAACCGTTGCGCGACAAAATGTGTGCACTTGTGCGGCAATACGCGCCGTTCGGTGCTGTTATACTTGACTCAGGCTGTGGCGAAGGCTATTACACAAGTGCCTACGGCGAAATTGCACAGGAACTTGGAGGTAAGGTTGTTGGCATCGACCTTTCAAAATCAGCAGTAAAGCATACAGCGAAGGTTTGCAGGGCAGGCGAATTTGCCGTCGCCTCGGTTTATCATCTGCCGCTATCCGACAAAAGCTGTGATATCATTGTCAACTGCTTTTCGCCGCTTGCCATAGAGGAATTTTCACGTGTATTGAAAAGCGGGGGATATTTTCTGTATGTGGTGCCTGATGCTGACCACCTGTTGGAATTGAAGCAGGTGCTGTACGATGTGCCCTATAAAAACGCTGTAAAAACAGAAAGCTACGACGGCTTTGAGCTTGTCAAAACAGAGTGTGTCGCAGCGAGCTTTGTCCTTGACAACGCCGAGCACATACAGGCGCTGTTTCATATGACACCTTACACATGGAAGACGCCAAAAGAGGGCGTGCAAAAGCTGCAGGCGTTGACAAGGCTTGATGTTACTGCAAGCTTCAGGGTGTTGGTTTATAAAAAGGTATAGCAACCGAGACTGTTTCATTTCGAGACAGTCTCTTTTTTACGGCAAAAAGAAAACGCCCTTAGGCGCTGTTGACAATTGTTTAATATAAGTGTATAATAACCTTGCTGATTATTCAGCCAAGGCAAGGCTTTTATCGGTTTACACCGGCGGTTGTGCCAACTCCGTAAAGGAGGTGGTGCTATGAAATACATAAGGATTATCATTTACATAATCATATTTGTTTTTATAGCGTTTACTTTTTCCATAAAAGTAAATTAACCGCCCATCGGTCAAAATGTCGCGGTTAATTTAAACTATTCATTTTGGCACAACCGCAATGGGTCTTGCCTTGTACCTTTATTATATACTGCTTTTTTGTTTTTGTCAACACCTAATTTTTGTGTTGGCATTTTTTCTTTTCATTAAAGATAATGTAGTTTTGACCGCTTGCGTTTATGGCGGTCAAAACGGCAATTCTGCACATAAAACCACCGGTGCACAGAATGAACCCTCAGCAGTCTTTGCACCGTCGGTTGGTGCAAATACGACCTTTACGAGCACCAAAGGTATACTATTATCAAAGGCTGCCTACGACATTTGGTGTCGAGCTTCTCGATCGCCGTCGGTTGGTGCAAAGACGACCTTTACGAGCACCGACAATATTTTATCATCCACAGTTGCCTACGGAAATCGCCGCGGGGCGTACCCCGTATTAGTACGCCTTACCCCAGTAAACAAGCTTCTTTGCGGGCTTTCCGCAACAAACGCACTTGTCGGAAAGGTTTTCCTGCTCGAAGGGAATACATCTTGAACCCACGCCCGTTTCAGCCTTAACGGTGTCCTCGCATTCCTCGTCGCCGCACCACATAGCACGTACAAAGCCGTCGCCGTTCTTTTGGAGTGCCTCTTTGATTTCGTCCATCGTTGTACAGTTGTAAGTGTGCTTTTCGCGGTTTTCAAGAGCAATGTTGTAAATGCCGACTCTTACTTCTTCAAGCTTTGCAATAACGCCGTCCTTGAAGTCTTCCAGCATATTGTCAAGAGAAAGGAATGCCTTTTCGCCGTTGTGACGGGTAACTGCAACACACTGGCCGTTTTCAATGTCACGGGGACCGATTTCTATTCTTACGGGAACACCCTTCATTTCGTACTGAGCAAACTTCCAGCCGGGGCTGTTGTCGCTGTCGTCAGTTTTTACTCTTATTCCGCAAGAAGCGAGCTTGTCGTGAAGCTCTTTAGCCTTTTCAAGCACGCCTTCCTTGTGCTGAGCAACAGGAACGATGATAACCTGAATGGGAGCTACCGCAGGAGGAAGCACAAGACCGTTGTCGTCGCCGTGAGTCATAATGATAGCGCCGATAAGACGGGTGGTTGTTCCCCAGGACGTCTGGTGAGGATATTCGTCTCTGTTGTCTTTGGACTTGTAGGTTATGTCAAAGGCTCTTGCAAAGCCGTCGCCGAAATAGTGACTTGTGCCTGCCTGTAAAGCCTTGCCGTCGTGCATAAGTGCTTCAATAGCGTATGTATCCTCGGCACCTGCAAACTTGTCTGAGGGAGTCTTGGGTCCCTTTACTACGGGCATAGCAAGGTCTTTTTCGCATACGTCTGCGTAAATATTAAGCATCTGAAGTGTTTCGGCTCTTGCTTCCTCGGCTGTTGCGTGCATTGTGTGGCCTTCCTGCCACAAGAATTCTCTTGTTCTGAGGAAAGGTCTTGTTGTCTTTTCCCATCTTACAACACTGCACCACTGGTTGTAAAGCACGGGAAGGTCACGGTAGGAATTTATAATCTTTGCGAAATGCTCGCAGAATAGTGTTTCGGATGTGGGACGAACGCAAAGACGTTCTGTAAGAGGCTCGCTTCCTCCGTGAGTTACCCAGGCAACCTCGGGCGCAAAGCCTTCAACGTGATCCTTTTCCTTGTTGAGAAGGCTTTCGGGAATGAACATTGGCATATATACGTTTTCGTGTCCTGTTTCCTTAAAGCGTGTGTCCATAATTTTCTGGATGTTTTCCCAGATAGCGTAGCCATAGGGACGAATAATCATACAGCCCTTTACGCTGGAATAGTCTGCAAGGTCTGCGTTTTTAACTATGTCGGTATACCACTGTGCAAAGTCGGTATCTCTTGAGGTAATCTGTTCAACCTGTTTCTTGTCTGCCATTTTTATATATCCTTTCGTGTTTTATACTTGTTATTTCAAAAGAAGACTTACTGCTTCCTTATAGCTTTCAACCTTGGCAAAAGCCGACTTTTCGTCCTTGTCCGACACAAGATAATAGAACTTTATCTTGGGCTCTGTGCCCGAAGGACGGACAAAAATTCTGTCGTCACAGTCAGTAATAAAGCAAAGAACGTTGGACTTGGGAAGCTTGATTTCTTCGGTTTTGCCGACGGTGTACGTTATCTTGCTTGCAAGATAGTCTTCAACAGCCGTAACCTTTTTACCTGCAAGGCTTTGTGGGGCATTTGTTCTTAAGCCTTCCATAAGCTTTTTCATATTTTCCGCACCGTCCACGCCTGGGAACGAAACATTCTGCACGTCTTCAATGTAGTAGCCGTACTTTTCAAAAATTCCGCACAGAACGTCGTAAAGCGTTTTGCCCTGCTTTGCGTAGAACGCCGCCATTTCAACAATAAGCATTGATGCGCTTACTGCATCCTTGTCGCGTGCATAAGTTCCGCAAAGATAGCCGTAGCTTTCTTCAAATCCGAAGATGTAGGAATAAAGCTTTGTTTCTTCAAATTCCGTCATTTTTTCTCCGATGAATTTAAAGCCGGTAAGCACGTTCATAAGCGTAACGCCATTTTTTTCACAGATTGCATCCGCCAGAGGCGAGCTTACTATTGATTTTATAACACAGGCATTTTCAGGGAGCGTGCCTGTCAGCTTTCTTGCTTCTATGATGTAGGAAATAAGCATACAGCCAATCTGATTTCCCGTAAGAGGAATAAATTCGTCCTTGTCTGTTCTGAGTATTACACCCGCTCTGTCTCCATCGGGGTCAGAGCCCACCATAAGGTCGCAGCCCTCCCGTTTTGCAATTTCGATTGCAAGGCTGAAGCCTTCCTTATCTTCGGGGTTTGGACTTTTAACAGTCGGGAAGGAGCCGTCAGGTATCATCTGCTCTTCAACACAGTAAAGATGCTTTAAGCCACGACGCTTGAGCACCTCGGGAATAAGAATACGTCCCGTACCGTGAAAAGGCGTGTATACAACCTTGAAGGTGTCTGCAACATCGCTTATTGCGTTGCTGTTTACGCTTTGCTCCAGCACTACAGACATATACTTTTCATCAATGTCCTTGCCAATAATTTCTATAAGTCCGGCATTTACTCCCTCGTCAAAGTCTGTTTTCTTAACGCCCGCAAAAATGTCAACGCTATCAATGGCGTCAGAAACAACCTTTGCCTGCTCGGGGCTTATCTGTGCACCGTCCGCCCAGTAAGCCTTGTAGCCGTTATACTGCTTTGGGTTGTGTGAGGCGGTGATGTTTATGCCTGCCGCCGTTTTCAGCTCTCTTATTGCATAGGAAAGAAGCGGTGTAGGCCGCGGTGCATCAAAAATATAAACCTTGATGCCGTTGGCACATAAAACTTCAGCACAGGTGCGTGCAAAGAGCTCGGATTTTATTCTTGTGTCACACGCTATAACAACGCCGTCCTTTTCTCTGCTGTTCTCTATAACAAGCTTTGCAAGACCCTGCGTTGCCTGAGCTACGGTATAAACATTCATACCGTTAATACCTGCTCTTATGATACTGCGAAGACCTGCTGTACCGAAGGACATAGGCGCATAAAAACGCTCCTTGATTTCGTTTTCATCGTCTTTAATTGAAATAAGCTCGTCATAAAGCTCTCTGTCAAGTCCTTCAAAGTCAAGCCATTTTTTGTATTCGTTTAAATAGTTCATTGATTTCACCTTTTGCTTTATCGATTTATTGATTTTCTGCGCTTTCTATTGCTCTTGCAAGCTGGTCAGGGCAGGACGTGCTCTTAAAGCCACACTTGATTCCCGAAAGCTTTTCAATTGCTGTTTTGGTATCCATACCCTCAACAAGTCTTGCAACACCCTGGGTATTGCCGTTGCAGCCGCCTTCAAATTCCACGCTTACAACCTTGCCGTCTTGTACCTCAAGATTTATTGCTCTTGAGCAGGTACCCTTCGTTATATATCTTATTTTTGCCAACGTTTTTTCATTCCTTTTTTGAAAACATATCTTATTTTCTGTACTCATCACAAACAGTTTTATGCCATTGTACAAAATATCTATTGTAGTATATACCATATATGTTAAAAAACTAAAGGACTTTTTTTAACAATTCTTGATTTGCCCCTTTTCTTTCAATATATTTTATGTAAAAATACACTTTTTTATAAAAATGTATAGAAGTATTCAAAAAATAGTGGTATAATAGATACTGAATATTTATGTACAATCTCAATGAAAGGATACTGCTATGCTGTCCGATATAACCCTTGGTCAATATTTCCCCGGAAATTCGGTGATACACAGACTTGACCCGCGATTTAAAATAATATGCATAATTCTTTATATAGCGGCAATTTTCACAGCCTCGTCATACATTTCCTTCGGGCTTGTGGCACTATCTGCAATTGCAATTGTAGCGCTGTCACGCCTGAACGTGTCAATTATTCTCAAAGGCTTAAAGCCTGTTGTGTTTATTGTGGCGTTTACGGTTATAGCAAACATTCTGTGGACAACGGGCGAAAAGCCTCTGATTGAATTTTGGGTAATAAAAATATATCCCGAAGGACTTGTTTACGCCTTTCTTATGGCACTTAGAATAATCTGCCTTATTGTGAGCACCTTTGTGCTTTTAACCTACACCACAAGCCCCGTCAGTCTTACCGATGCAATAGAAAGACTTCTTTCGCCTTTTAAAAAAATAGGACTTCCCGTCCACGAATTTTCAATGATGATGACAATTGCTCTGCGCTTTATTCCCACACTTATTGAGGAAACGGAGAAAATCATCAACGCCCAGAAGGCAAGAGGAGCTGACTTTGAAAGCGGCAACCTCTTTAACAAGGCAAAGGCAATGGTACCCATACTTATACCGCTGTTTGTTTCGGCATTCAGACGTGCTGACGAGCTTGCAGGTGCTATGGAGTGCCGTCTTTACACAGGCGGAAACGGCAGAACAAGAATGAAGGTTATGAAGGCAAAAATGTCCGACGGTATGATTCTTTTGCTTTTTGCCCTTTTCCTCGGACTTATGATAACACTGAAAATAATGCTGGAGAGTGCAATATGACAGCCGAAGAAAACAGACAGTCAGGTGAAAAAATAGCCCTCAGCCTTATGTATGACGGCTCACATTTCTGCGGCTGGCAGGTGCAGAAAAACGGAAAAAGCGTTCAGGCCACCCTTCAGGATGCTTTGCAAAGCGTGCTTGGCTTTCGCCCAGACGTGTGCGGCTGTTCAAGAACAGACTCCGGCGTTCACGCCAATAACTACGTTTGCCACATTTTAAGAGAAAACGTAAAGCCCGACAATGAGCGTCTTGTTATGGCACTTAATGCACATTTACGTAACAGCGGTCTTGCAGTAACGTCTGCCGAGTATCGCGATGCCGATTTTCACGCAAGATATTCCTGTACGGGCAAGGAATACATTTATAAAATCTGGAACGAAAAATATATGAATCCTCACCTTTCGGGCAAGGCGATGTTTTACCCGAGAGACATTGACATTGAAGCTCTGAGGTACGTCAGCGATGAGTTTAAGGGTACACACGATTTCCGTTCCTTTATGACAAAAGGCTCTAAAAACGAAGACAATACCGTAAGAACGGTAAAATATTTTGACGTACAAAAGCAGGACGGTCTGATAACTGTTTCGGTTTGCGCCGACGGCTTTCTTTATAATATGGTGAGAATAATGGTAGGTACATACCTTGACCTTGCAAGAAAAAAAGCTCCCCAAGGCTCCCTTGCTGAAATAATTGAAGGCAATGACCGTTCACTGGCAGGCGATACCGCACCTGCCGAGGGTCTTTATTTAAACAGAATTTTCTACTGATTTTCCAACTTCACGCTGAAAGGAAATACACCTATGTCAAACTACATTGCCCTTTACCGAAAATACCGTCCCAGAGTTTTTTCGGACGTTGTGGGACAGGACCATATAACCAAGGTTTTAAAAAGCGAAATAATGCATGACTCGGTATCCCATGCCTATCTTTTCTGCGGCTCAAGGGGTACGGGTAAAACCACCTGCGCAAAAATTCTTGCCAAGGCAATAAGCTGTGAAAATCCTCAAAACGGCGACCCTTGCGGTGTGTGCGACAAGTGCCTTGGCTTTGACAACTCCTTTGACATTGTGGAAATGGACGCCGCCTCCAACAACGGTGTTGACCATATAAGAGAGCTACGTGAAAAAATCAACTTTCTGCCTATAGAAATGAAGCGCAGAGTTTACATTGTGGACGAGGTTCATATGCTGTCACCAGGTGCCTTCAATGCTCTTTTAAAAACACTTGAAGAACCGCCCGAGCACGTTATGTTTATACTTGCCACAACCGAGCTAAACAAGATTCCCGCCACCATTCTGTCCCGCTGTAAACGCTTTGACTTTCACAGAATAGGCGCCGACGACATTGCAAAAAGACTTGAATATGTCTGTGCCGAGGAAAACATCGGAATGGAAAAGGATGCTATAAACCTTATAGCAAACCTTGCAACGGGAGCTATGAGAGACGCTTTGAGTATGCTGGAGCTTTTTGTGGGACAGCAGAACGTCACACGAAAGCAGGCAGAGCTGTCTTTAGGCGTTGTGGGCAACGAAATTGTCCTTCGTCTTTTGAAGTTTGTTGCCCAAAAAAACTGCGAGGGCGCACTTGAAACAATAAACGATGCTTACTGCTCAAGTAAGGATTTGTCAATTCTTTGCTCGGAGCTTGGCAATATGCTTCGCGACCTTCTTGTAATGAAGTACGCAAGCAAAAACGTATCGACACTTCTTGACGAACACGGCTCGGACGTTATCGGAGCTTTACGGGACATTGAGGATTCATTTACACCCGAAAGACTTCTTTACTGCACCGAAATTGTGGAAAATGCCAGCGACAAGCTGACAAGAAGCGGTCTGTCAAGAAAAACGGTGCTTGAAATTATGGCTATGCGCCTTTGTGACAGCAGGCTTTCAACAAGCACGGCGGCACTTCTTGAAAGAGTTAGCGCACTTGAAAAAAATCCGCCTGCCGCGGGAGCTTTCCCCCCTGTGCCTTCGTCGGTTCAGACACCAAAGGAGCAGGAGATTGTAATGCCGTCGGATGTGCCAAACGACTTTGACAGCGTTTTTGAAGCTTCCCTCAACGAGCCTTCGGGTCCTGCCGCAAGAAAGGAAGCCGAGGGAAGAGCGATAAATGATGCTCAGCCTCAAAATGTTCCCGTATCGCAGAATGCACCGTCACAGTCTTATTCAAATAACTCCCTGGGTGTTGAGATGACAGCCTTCAGCGACCTTCTTGATGCCGTGCACGAGGATATGATTCTTTACTCAATGCTGACAAACGGCGACACAAAGGCGTATATTGACGGCGATGTTTTGAATCTTGTGGTTGAGTCTATCGGCTATTTTATGCTGTCCTCAAACAACGAAATGCAACAAAAGCTTGCCTTGAACGCAAGCAGGCTTCTCGGCTTTAACGTAACCTTAAAGCTTCATTCGGCACAAAGCGGCAGCAAAACAAGCGATAACTCCTTTCCCGAAATTTAAGTCAGGAGAAAAAATATGAAAAAGACACTTTTGATATGCACTCTTTTTGTCTGCACCCTTGTTTTGCTATGCTTCTGCAGTAGCAGAAAAAGCATTGTGGGCAAATGGATTGACGACATCACCGAAGGCATATATGAATACACCGCCGACGGCTACTATTACGAATACATCAACGAAGGCTTTACTACCGACAAGACGCGTTATGAAGTATCGGGCGGAAAAATCACCTACTACATTGATGGACTTGACCCCAAAGACGGCTTCTCGGTAAGCTACGAATTTGATAAGGACGGCAATCTTGTCATAAACGGTGAAATTGTGTACCGTCCTCTTAATACTCCCGAAAAGGAAGATTGACATTGAAAACAGTATCACTATACACCGACGGAGCCTGCAGCGGAAATCCCGGTCCCGGAGGCTGGGGTGCAATTCTCATATATAAGGACACAGAAAAGGTAATGTCAGGCGGAGAAAAAAACACCACCAACAACAAAATGGAGCTAACGGCGGCAATAGAAGGTCTGTCAGCACTTAAAGAAAAATGCCTTGTAAAGCTGTATTCCGACTCAAAGTACCTTATTGACGGTATGACACGTGGCTGGGCAAGGTCTTGGCGTGAAAATAACTGGAAAAAATCCGACGGCAAGCCTGCACTTAATGTCGAGCTTTGGGAAAAGCTTTTAGAGCTTGATGAATACCACGAAATAGAATACATCTGGGTCAAGGGTCATGCGGGAAATCCCTTTAATGAACGGTGTGACAGGCTGGCGGTACAGGAATATCAGTCTTTTATATAAACAGAAGCCGTGCTTAAACCCTTTTTTGAAAGTTTAGGTCAAGCCTTTTTAAAGGCTTGCAGTTTCCAAAGACAGCGTCTTTGGTCGCTGTCCGCAGACGGCGAAAAGCTACGAAAATAAAACTGTCCGGTATATGCGCTTCCGTTAGATGCTTGCTTTTATAAGAAGTGTGTTTAGCCTGTCGCATTCCGAGCAAATGTCACAGGCAGACTTGTCTGGAATGATTTTTTTGTACTTTGGC
>JAZRKT010000131.1:0-32991 GCA_045646465.1 Eubacteriales bacterium
GTTACATTTTTCTCTGACGGAGACGTGCCGACTACGGTCGGCAGGGTGTACTTTTGTCCCGAAACAAAAGTACCAAAAATTCTCCCCTCAATGGAGGGATGGCTCGGTCGGGAAAGGTACTTTCTGCTAATTGCGACACACGGAGACTTGTGGCTCCGTATGTCGGACTGTACGTATTGTTAGGTAGTGCTCCCGCCCTACGCTGATTTCCCTCCACGGCTGGGTGCCTTCCTCTCTCGTTTTGGCTGTAGTGCAAATTTTGGACGACCAAAGGTCGCCCCTAAGATTAAAAATTGATAAAACCGACGAAAAAATCTTTCTAAACGGCGACAGCCAAAATAAAGTTCTTTTGGTTACTTTTCTTTCAAGAAAAGTGACATAAACCCAACATAAACTAACTAAAAAAGAGCCGCACATTTTAAGTGCAGCTCCAAATTAACTTTATATACTTAGTTAGATAATAATTTCGCCTGTAAAGGTGATTTCGGCATTACCCGAAAGGAATACGCCCTCGTCGGTGTATCTTACGATAAGGTCTCCTCCCTTGAGCTTAACGGTAATGTCTGTATTCTTCTTGCAGTAGCCGCACAGACACGCCGCAACCGCCGCCGCGCATGCACCTGTTCCACACGCCATTGTTTCACCGTTGCCACGTTCCCATACACGCATTTTCAGCGTGTTTTCGTTGAGAACCTTGACAAATTCTGTGTTGACTCTTTCTGGGAATAGCTCGTGGCTTTCAAACATAGGACCTATAGTTGAAACATCTAAGTTTTCAAGGCTTTCGTCTGCGCCGAAGAATACAACACAGTGAGGATTGCCAATTGAAACGCAGGTGATTCTGTAAGGTCTGTAGCCAACGTGAATGGGGAATGCCACAACCTTGTCGCCGGGAAGTGCAACGGGGATATTTTCGGGATTTAAGTTAACCTTGCCCATATCAACGCACGCTGACTGAACAATGCCCCTCTTTACTTCAAGCTCAACGCTCTTAATTCCCACGGGAGTTTCAATTGTGATGCTTGTCTTGTCAACCATACCGTTGTCGTAAAGATACTTGCCCACGCATCTCAGAGCATTGCCACTCATCATACCGGCAGTGCCGTCCTTGTTGTAGATAGTCATTTTTGCATCAGCAATTTTTGACCTTCTGATAAGCACAACACCGTCGCCGCCGATACCGAAATGTCTGTCGGAAAGCATAACTGCAAGACCCTCTGGATTGTTAATCTTCTGATTGAAGCAGTTGAAGTATATGTAGTCGTTTCCGCAGCCCTGCATCTTTGTGAACATAAGCTTTTCCTTTTCGCATCTCATATCGTTGATGTTCACAAGCTCAGTGGAAACAGAGGTGTATCTTGAAGTCAGGCTGTCAGCAACTGCGTGAGCCGTGTCAATTGCAGTAAGACAGGGGATACTTCTTTCAATAGCCTTACGTCTTAGAATAACGCTGTTTCTTGTGGGGATTCTGCCGTGGTCGCTTGTTGAAATGACATAGT
This sequence comes from Eubacteriales bacterium, assembly GCA_045646465.1. Taxonomy (GTDB): domain Bacteria; phylum Bacillota; class Clostridia; order Oscillospirales; family CAG-382; genus UMGS1387. The sequence goes on from JAZRKT010000131.1 coordinate 1,500, forward strand.
CAACGGCACCATTGTCCATAAGTGCAAGCCTGTCCTCGCTGCTTTCAATGATTTCAACGGGAATGTCGGCATTCTGAATAACCTTACCCGTTCCGTCAGAGGCATAAATCTTGAAGCCGTTTTGGTGAAATTTTTCTGCAACGTCAACGATTTCCTGCTTGTCGCTGTTTCTGACCGTAATAAGAACTCCGCCCTTGGTGTGGTTCATCTTGTAGCCCGCTGCAATAAGACCCTTGCAGATAGCTTCCTTGATAGTGCTTGCAATACCTAAAACTTCACCTGTAGACTTCATTTCGGGACCGAGCATACTGTCAACGCCGTGAAGCTTTTCAAAGGAGAATACGGGAACCTTTACCGCAACGTAGGGAGAATCGGGATAAATACCTGTTCCAAAGCCCATACTTTCAAGGCTTTCGGTATTTTCAGGCTCATTTTCTTTACCTATCATTGTCCTTGTGGCAAGGTCAACCATAGGTATGCCTGTTACCTTGCTGATATAAGGAATGGTTCTTGATGAACGGGGATTTACTTCAATAACATAAAGCTGTTCGTCGTTGATAAGGTACTGAATGTTTACAAGACCCCTTGTTTCAAGGGCAACGGCGAGCTTCTTTGTGCAGTCAAGCACCTCTTGACGCATCTTGTCGCTGATACGCTTTGCAGGGTATATGGCAATTGAGTCGCCTGAGTGAACTCCTGTACGTTCAACGTGCTCCATAATACCTGGTATAAGAATGTCCTTTCCGTCGCAGATAGCGTCAACCTCAATTTCAAGACCCATAAGATATTTGTCTATAAGAATGGGGTTTTTGTCGGTGTGTGTAAGGATAATCTTCATATATTCCTTGATGTCCTCGGGATTTTGCGCAATAATCATATTCTGACCGCCGAGAACGTAGGAAGGACGCATAAGAACAGGGTAGCCGATTTTATCGGCAACGGACAGCGCTTCTTCTTCGGTAAATACTGTACAGCCAACGGGTCTCTTGATGCCAAGCTTTTCAAGAAGAGCATCAAAAATCTTTCTGTCCTCAGCCGCATCAATGCTTGAAGCACCCGTACCGAGAATTTTTATACCGTTTTTGTCAAGGAAGCTTGTAAGCTTAATAGCCGTCTGACCTCCAAAGGCAACAACCGCACCGTAAGGCTTTTCAGTCTGAATGATGCTCATTACGTCTTCGTCTGTAAGAGGCTCAAAGTAAAGTCTGTCAGCTGTGTCAAAGTCGGTAGAAACGGTTTCTGGATTGTTGTTTACGATAACAACCTCATAGCCCAGCTTTTTAAGAGAACGTACACAGTGAACGGAGGCATAGTCAAATTCGATACCCTGACCGATTCTGATAGGACCTGAGCCGAATACGATAATGGTCTTTTTTCTGTCCTTCTTGTTTGCAAGGAACTCAGCCGCTTCGTTTTCCTCGTCAAAGGTGGAGTAGAAGTAGGGTGTTTCAGCGGAATACTCAGCAGCACAGGTGTCAACCATTTTGAAGGATGCATACTTTTTGTTTTTTATCTTGCAGCCCGAAAGATTTTCAATGTGCTTGTCGGGGAAGCCCATACGCTTTGCAGCTATATAAAGCTCATGAGTAAGTACGCCTTTTTGGAGCTCTCTTTCCATATTAAGAATGTTGGTGAGCTTTGTAAGGAAGAAAATGTCGATTTTTGTAATGTCGTGAATGTATTCTACACTCTTGCCTCTCTTTAAAAACTCATAGATGATAAAGAGACGCTCGTCTGTACATTCCTTTAAGGTTGCGAGCAAATCCTCGTCGGATACGTCCTTGAGGTTGTCCTGATTGAGGCTCATATGCTTGATTTCAGCACCTCTTACCGCCTTCATAAGAGCTTCTTCAAAGCACTGACCGATAGACATAACCTCGCCCGTTGCCTTCATCTGAGTGCCGAGCTTTCTCTTGGCGTATACAAACTTGTCAAAGGGCCACTTGGGGAATTTTACAACAACATAGTCAATTGCAGGCTCAAAGCAGGCAACAGTCTTGCCTGTTACGGCGTTTTGTATTTCGTCGAGAGTGTAGCCTATAGCAATCTTTGTAGCAACCTTTGCTATAGGATAGCCTGTAGCCTTTGAAGCAAGAGCCGAGGAACGTGAAACTCTGGGGTTAACCTCGATTACAGCATATTCAAAGGAGTCGGGCTTGAGAGCAAACTGACAGTTACAGCCGCCTTCAACCTCAAGAGCGTTAACAATCTTGAGAGCTGCTTTTCTCAGCATTGAATATTCTTTGCTTGAAAGGGTGAGAGCGGGGGCTGCAACTATAGAGTCGCCTGTGTGAATACCTACAGGGTCAAAGTTTTCCATAGAACATACAGTTATGGAATTGCCCTTGCTGTCACGGATAACTTCAAATTCAATTTCCTTCCAGCCTGACATACACTTTTCTACAAGAATCTGCGTAATAGGGGAAAGACGAAGCCCGTTTGTGCCGATTTCGGTAAGCTCTTCCACATTTTCCGCAATACCGCCGCCTGTACCGCCAAGAGTAAATGCAGGACGTACAATTACAGGATAGCCGATTTCTTCGGCAAAGGAAAGAGCACTGTCAAGGTCTGTAACAACCTTTGAAGGAATGATAGGCTGGTCAATGGACTCCATTGTGTCCTTGAACATCTGTCTGTCTTCAGCCTTGTCAATTGTTTCAGGCTTTGCACCCAAAAGCTTTACGCCCATTTTGTCAAGGAAGCCGTCCTTAGCAAGTTGCATTGAAAGTGTAAGTCCTGTCTGTCCGCCAAGTGAGGAAAGAAGGCTGTCGGGACGTTCCTTTTCAATAATTCTCTTGACAGTTTCAAGATTGAGAGGCTCAATATATATTTTGTCAGCCATTATGTTGTCTGTCATAATGGTAGCGGGGTTGGAGTTTACGAGGATAACCTCAAGACCTGCTTCCTTGAGAGCACGGCAAGCCTGTGTTCCCGCATAGTCAAACTCAGCCGCCTGACCGATAACGATAGGACCTGAGCCTATCACCATAACACGCTTTAATTCTTTATTTAACGGCATTGAAGCTTACCTCCTTGACAGTATCGAGAAATTGTTCATAAAGTGACTTTTCGCCTGTTGATGACTTTGTTGCATCAGGTCTGAACTGAGTTGTAAATACAGGCATATCGGAATATGTTAAGCCTTCAACAGTTTTGTCGTTGGCATTTTCGTAGGAAATGTCAGCACCCTTTGGAAGCTTGTCCGAGCATACACAGTAGCCGTGGTTCTGAGTTATGATGCTGAGAACTCCGCTTTTTGTATTTCTGCAAGGACCGCTTGCACCTCTGTGACCGTACTTAAGCTTGTAGGTGTCGCCGCCCATTGCAAGAGCAATAAGCAGGTGACCCAGACCCAGACCGAACATAGGCACCTTTTTGGAGCAAAGCTTTTTGATTTGCTCAATTGCCTTGCCGTTGTCCTTGGGGTCGCCGGGGCCGTCGGAAATCACAATACCGTCGGGGTTTACGTTGAGTAAATCTTCGGCAGTGCTGTCGGCATTAAATACATAAACATCACAGCCAAACTCAGCAAATGCATCTATTACGCTTTTGCCCGTTCCGAAGTCGTAAAGAGCGAGCTTTGTTTTTGATAAGGGATGAGTGTAAACTGCGTTTTCAAGACCGAGAGCCGATACGGGATTTTCGCACTTGTGAGCCTTTATCTGCTTAATAAGAGAATCAATGTCAGAAACGTCAGAACAAATCATTGCATTCATTGAGCCTTCCTCACGTAAAACTCTTGTGAGAGCTCTTGTGTCAATACCGCATATTCCCACAACTCCGCTGTTTTTGAGGTATTCGTCAAGAGTACCCTCGCATCTGAAGTTTGAAGGTACATCGCACATTTCTCTTACAACATAGCCTGCTACGGTAGCCTTTTCGCCTTCAAAGTCTTCGCTTATAATACCGTAGTTGCCTATCATCGGGAAGGTCTGGACAACAATCTGACCGAAGTTGTTTTTGTCGGTGAGGGTTTCAAGATAACCGACCATTCCAGTGTTGAATACAGCTTCACCCACTGTGCAACCTTCCTTACCTATGGAAGTGCCTTCAAAGACCTTGCCGTTTTCTAAAATCAAAAAAGCTTTTGACACGAATAATACCTCCAAATCTATAAAAAACAAATTATAAACTCTAAAAAAACAGGTGCCGGAAATACCAACACCTGAAAAAAGCAATAACTATACCTGCATTATCTGAATATCAGTAATAACGAGGCAATTTGTAATGTAAGATGAAAAATGAGAATAAGATGCAGATGAGGGAATATTGCTTTGCATATACGACGTATTCATCATAATAATCACCTTTCACATTGATTGAAAGACGAACTTCAAAAAGCTCTGCTTTCTGAAAACATATTATACAATAAAACGGCATTTTTGTCAATATGTTTTTTTGACATTTCGTGCCGATATTTTGTAATATTTCCCCTTGTCTTTTATACAAATTGACAAAAAGCAAGTTTTTATAAATTAAAAAGAACACTTGCAAAAACCTTAAGTTAATGGTAGAATACAGTAAACTGATATAAAGGGGAATGAATATGGGGTTTCTTGACAGTATAAAGAATAAATTTGCTCCCGTGTCGAAAAATGCAAAGCAGTCGCGCACTATTGCTGCAAAGCTTAATGACAGCCACATAAAATACGCAAGCGATAAAACAGACGGCGAAGAAATTATCGTCGGAAGAAGCGGTCACGTAAATATTGTTGACGGTGACATTTTTGAGCTTGTGTTCGGAGTGCAGAGCATCTTCCGTTTCACAATTGACGAAATGACAATCTGGGAATTTATGAGCCTTGACGGAGCAACGGTAAGCGGTACTGACCTTAATACAGGTAAGGAAAAGACCTTTATCCTTTACTATGATAAGCACCTGACATAATGGCTATTTGCAGAAGCTTTCAATGTAGTTATCAATAGCTGATTGAACGATTTTAACGGCTTCCTCTCTGCCTTTTACTTCATCAACGGCGGTGGTCTTGTGTTCAAGACTCTTGTAAACTGAGAAGAAATGCTTCATTTCATCGAAGATGTGACATGGCAGCTGGTCAATATCGGTGTACATATTGTAGTTGGGGTCGTTAAAGGGAATGGCAATGATTTTTTCGTCGTTTCTGCCGTTGTCAACCATAGTAATAACGCCTATAGGGTAGGCGCGTACAAGGGTAAGAGGCTCTAAGGGCTCTGCACATAAAAGCAGAACGTCCAACGGGTCGCCGTCATCGCCGTAGGTACGGGGAATAAAGCCGTAGTTTGCAGGATAGTGGGTTGAGGTGTACAGAATTCTGTCAAGCATAATGTAGCCTGTTTCCTTGTCAAGCTCGTACTTCTTTTTGCTGTTTTTGGTTATTTCAATAACGCAGATAAAATCCTCGCTGCTTATTCTTTTTGGTGAAATGTCATGCCAGATGTTGGACACGCTTATCAGTCCTTTCGGTTATTATAATTCAATTATATCATAAATCAGGTTTGTTTTCAAGACCTAAATTGTACAAAATGCTTGACACACGCTGTATAATATACTATAATATTGATATAGACATATACGGAGGTACTGACAATGGAAAAATACAAGTGCAAAGTCTGCGGTGAAGTTTTTGAAGCAGCAGACGGACAAGAGGCAGTATGTCCCAAGTGTAAAATGAAAGGCGATAAATTAGAAAAAATACAGGAGGAAAAGAAAATGAGTAAGTACGCAGGTACACAGACACAAAAGAATCTTGAAGCAGCCTTTGCAGGCGAGTCCCAGGCAAGAAATAAGTATACATACTTTGCATCCGTTGCAAAGAAGGAAGGCTATGAGCAGATTTCAGCTCTCTTCCTTAAGACAGCCGATAATGAAAAGGAACACGCAAAGATGTGGTTTAAGGAATTGGAAGGTATTGGCGATACAGCGGCAAATCTTCTTGAAGCGGCAAACGGCGAAAACTATGAATGGACAGATATGTACGAAGGCTTTGCAAAGACAGCAGACGAAGAAGGTTTCCACGAGCTTGCAAGAAAGTTCAGACTTGTTGCGGCTATCGAAAAGCACCACGAAGAAAGATACCGTGCACTTTTAAGGAACGTAGAAACTGCACAGGTGTTTGAAAAGAGCGAGGTTAAGGTTTGGGAATGCCGTAACTGCGGACATATTGTCGTAGGCACAAAGGCTCCTGAGGTTTGTCCTACCTGTGCACATCCCAAGAGCTACTTTGAAGTTCACGCTGAAAACTATTGATAGATGTAGCATAATTCTCTTTTACTGTCTTTGCTTGTATCGGGTAAAGACAGTTTTTTTGTGTGAAAATAATGTTTGTTATTTCCTCTTTACAAATTGAGCAAAATGTAGTACAATGTAAAAAAAGACGAAAGGAAGATGAAAATGAAAAAGCTTCACCGTTCAAAGAAAAACAGATGGCTCACAGGCCTTTGCGGAGGACTTGGCGAGTATTTTAACATTGACCCCATAATAATCAGAATAGTTGCAGTGCTTCTTGAGCTGTCAATATTCGGACTTGTTGCGTATTTTCTGCTTTCATATTATGTGCCTGAGGATGACGGCGTAATTGAGGCACAGTCGACAGATGCAGATGAAGCAAAATGAGCTTTGTGAGAGGGTAAGACAGTACCTTTTGTCCTGTGCCGATTTGCAATACCGTCATTTTTAATCAAAGCTTATGCCTGAAGCTGATAAAGAAAAGATTATCGGCATTTGAAACGGCTCATTTTTATATATACATAAAAAAACTGCCTTTACCAAAAAAGTAAAGACAGTATTTTTTTACGCTTTTATGTATTGGTTGCAATGATTACTCTGATTTTTCCGCCCTTTTCGGGAGCCTTGTCGTAGTAAGCCTCATAGCTGTAGCTTCCTGCAATGGCGTCCTCAAGGGATATGCTCTTGTATGAGCCAGACCCCAAAAGAAAAACCTTTACATCCTCAAATATCGGATATTCGTTGCCCTTTATGTCGTAGACAGTTGTTTTGGTAATAAAATCAACATCCTCAACATAGCCCGTAAGAGTGCGCAAACTGCTTACAGCACCGTCGGTGTAGTAAATTACACACGGTCCTTCCGAACAGCCAGTACCCTGAACGCTGTAGGTTCTCTTGTTGTTGTCAACCATATATGTAACAAGTGTACTGCTTGATGCTGTAACAATACCGTACTCATTTAAATCGCCTGTAAAGTTGTTAAGAATAAGCTCTTTCAAATTGTTGTTTTCGTCAAAGACGCAGTACAGAATAAGCTTTGAATAGAGGAAGGCTTCAATGTCAAGCTTTGCCCCATCAAAACGTGAGGGATAAATTTTGGCAACCTGCGAACCGTTGATTTCTATAATTTTGCAGTCATCTGCAAAACGGCCTGCATTGATGGCATTTATAACCGTAGCAAGGGTGTTTCTTCCCAAAGATGTTGACTGCTCGGTAAGCTTTACCGTCTCGCCAACTGTTACTCTTACAATGTCGCCCACACCTAAGTTTTTGTTAAGATGCTCATAGGTGTAGCTCTTATTGCTTGTATCTGTAACGGTAACATACTCTGCTGTATATGAATCTCCGTCACGGTCGGTAAACTGCTTTTCGCCTCTTGCCGTAACAACGCCGTAGTAAATGCGAGATACGCTGTCAACACTTACGACACCTGCAACAGCACCGTTCATATCAAGAAGAAGTGTTGCTTTGTCGCCAACTCTGAAGGCACCGAAGGAAGATAAGTCGTAGGAAGCCTGTGACGTCTCAACGTTGTATGTATTGCCTGAAAGTGTAACGGATGTGGGAGAAGAAAGGGGAGTAATTGCCTCAATTGTACCGCTTACGGAGTCTCTGTAAATCCACACCGTGTTAAGCACGGGCGAAAAATAGTAAACGTCGTAGGGAGCAATTTCATTAGCCTGAATGGAAGTGTTGCTCTTGTAAATTGTTGCAGACGCAATGTCAAGAGTAAGCTTATCCATACTGCCGTCCTCGCCTACAATGTAGGGCCCCTTTAATGAGCCTGAGACAACCTCCGAGTAGGTAGCATCGTTGTCCTTCTTTCCTATTTCGTCGGGATTTGCCGCAAGTATGCTTATAACCTCGTCGTTTTTGCCGAGAACAAGACGCACGTAGTCATCTGTCTTGAACTGTCCGTAGGTGGAAACGGCAATTTTTGCTTCATTTGTTGCAAGGGAATATGTTTTGTTTCCGATGGTGACACTTGAAGAAGAGAGGGCGGAAATGTTTCCTGACACATTTTCTCTGTAAATCCAGATGCTGTTAAAGGGCTTGGCATAATAAATAACATCTGAGAGGGAGGGTGTGTAGCTTTTGGTAGATACTCCGTTGACGAAAATTTCCGCCTTATCTTTGTCAAAGGGAACTAAGTCTGCCCAGCTTTCAAGACCGTTCTTGCCGTCAAGATATATGGGAAGACTGATAACGGTGTCAATCATTGATATGTATGAAGCGTTATCGGGGTTGTCAGAAATTTTGCTCTTGTCGCCGTCTATAATGTCTGCAACCTCGTCATTTAAACCTAAAAGGAGTGTGACAAAGCTGTTCTTTTCGCTGTAAACGCCGCCTAGAGATAGCTTGCTTCTTGCTTTTGCTGTCTTAATATTGTAGCTTTTGCCGCCTGAAAGGGTAACCGAGGAGCTGCCGTTTTTGGCGGTGATAATGCCAGTTGCTGTTTTTCTGAAGGCAAAAACGGAGTTTATTTTACCGCTGTAGTAAATAACGTCGCCTTCTCTGATGCTGTCAGGGGATGAGGACACGCTGTTAAGACTGTAAACTGTGTTGGCGTCAAGAGTGAAATTCGCAAGTCGCTCAACCGTTTTGCCCGACGTTAAGATGAAGGGACCCTCAAGCTCCTTTTCAAGCAGGGCGTTGTAGTCGATTTTACCTTCGCTGTCTGTTTCATAGCCCAAGGTAGTGCAGTAAATGGCACCGTTCTTAGTCTTTGTTGACAGCATATTGTAAATGAGAATCATACATTCTTCTCGTGTAAGCTTTTGACCCTTAACGGCAGAAATGTTTTCGTTAAGCTCAAGCTCGTTGTACTTTTCAAGCTGTGAAGAAGGATATGTGCCCTTAAAATCGCTTGTTGTGTAGCCGAGAAGTCTTAAAACAATTGTCGCCGCTTCTTCAAGGGTAACAAATCCGCCTGGCTTGAAGGTGCCGTCAAGATAGCCGTTTACAAGTCCTGCGTCTATAGCTGTTGAAATAAAGCCTGCACCCCAGAAGGAAGCCTTGACGTCGGGAAACAGCGAATAGCTTACGACGCTGTTTTTAGCCTTGTCCTTGTTAACAGAGGCGGAAATTGCCATTTTGACAAATTCTGCACGTGTTACCTGCTTGTCAAAATTCATATTTCCGTTTTCGTCGCCTGAGGCAATTTCAAGAATTTTAACGGTATTTATTACCTGACTGTCGCAGGCCTTCGGCACATCTTGTGCAAAAGCACAAAGGGTAAAACTGCTAAGTATGAGAGCAATGCTTAAAAGCAGCTTGCAATAATTTCTTTTCATATGTAAAAATCCTTTCTTAGCACTATCAGTCGTGCCTTAAAGCTTCAATAGGATTAAGCTTTGCAGCCTTGTTTGCGGGAAGATAACCGAACAGCACTCCTATTGCCACCGAAATTCCAAATGAAACACCAATGGACGTTACTGTCGGTATTGCCACCATATCAAGGGAAGCAAGAAGCGTTTTGGTTACAAGTGAGGAAACGGCAATTCCGAGACCGATTCCCAAAAGACCTCCAAGAGCACTTGTTGTTGCAGCTTCAATTACAAACTGCATTCTTATGTGCCTGCCTTTAGCACCCAGAGCCTTTCGAATACCTATTTCTCTTGTTCTTTCGGTAACCGAAACAAGCATAATGTTCATAATGCCTATACCGCCCACAACAAGCGATATACCTGCTATTGCCGCAAGGACAAGCACCATAGTATCCATCATTTCGTTCATAATATCAAGTACCTGTGTGAGGCTTGTTACAGAGTAGTAGTCATCGCTTCTGAAGGTTTCGTATAGCCTTGCGTCAATTAAATCTATGCAGCCTTCAACGTCATCCTCGGTTTTGGCAACAAAGGTAAAGGTACCTATTGTGCTTGAACGTGATAAATATCTTGAAGCCGTAGAGTAGGGAACATAGACGAAATTGTCAGCTCCCGTTTCGCTTGTCTTGTCGTCCTGTTCTTCAACTGTGCCGATAATAAGGTATCTGTCGCCGTTGATTTTCAGGTACTGACCTACGGCGTTTCCGCTGTAAACGGTGTGATTGTAAAATGCACCTACTATGCAGACCTTTTTGTTGTGCAGTATGTCAACGTAGCAAATGTTGCTTCCGTTTTCAAGCTCATAATCCTTTATGCCGAGATATTCCTCGCTGACACCTGTGATAGTCGGGGTATACAGCTCGTTGTCGGCACCTCTTACCTGAGCTCTTGTTGTAACAGTAGGTGACATATAGTTAAAAACGTCCTTGTTTTCGTCGTACAGCTCGTACATATCGTCAACACTTACCGTTCTTGATGAGCCTCTGCCGACGATGTTGACAGAGATGTTTGTAGTGCCAAGGCTTGCAAAGCTGTCGTTCATAAATACCGTCATACCGTTGCCCAGAGCCATTATGATAATAACCGCACCGACACCTATAATAATGCCGAGCATAGTAAGAAAGGAACGCATTTTGCTTGTTGATAAGCTTTTGAATGCCATTACAAAGCATTGAAAAATGCTCATTTTTCTCCGCCTCCTTTCTTTTTAAGAAGGGGGTCGTCCTCAAAGGAAACGTGCGCCTGTACCGTAGCTCCGTCGCCATCGGCAGGACCATCGTAAACCACACTTCCGTCGTGAAGACGTACAATTCTTTTTGCTGCATGGGCAATGGAGTTGTCGTGGGTGATAAGAACTATAGTGTTGCCCTCGGCGTTGAGCTTCTGTAAAAATTCCAGCACCTCTGTGCCTGTACGTGAGTCAAGAGCACCTGTCGGCTCGTCGGCAAGAATTACCGAAGGATTTCCTGCAAGAGCACGTGCAATTGAAACTCTTTGCTGCTGACCTCCCGAAAGCTGGGAAGGATAGTTTTTTTCCTTGCCGGCAAGTCCTACTCTTTTAAGAGCTTCCTTTGCAATTGTGTGCCTGTCCTCGGCGTCAACTCCTGCATAGAGCAGGGGAAGCTCGACGTTTTCCTGAACCGTAAGCTTTGGGATAAGATTGTACTGCTGAAATATAAAGCCTAACATCTTGTTCCTGATTTCGGCAAGCTCGTCGTCCTCCATAGTGGAAACGTCTATTCCGTTGAGAAGATATGTCCCTTGAGTCGGTACGTCAAGACAGCCGATAATGTTCATAAGCGTGGACTTTCCGCAGCCCGACTGCCCGACAATGGCAACAAATTCGCCCTTGTCGATGTGCAGATTTATACCGTTTGAAGCATAGGTGGTGGTGTCGCCGTTGACGTAAATTTTGTATATGTCTTTAAGTGTAATCAAAGCGTTCACCCCATATTATCTCGGCATACCGCCGCCCATATTACCGCCCATATTACGTCCGCCGCTGGGCATACCGCCTCCCATACCGCTGGGTATTTCTCCGGTCATACCGCCGCCCATTGCTCCGGGCATACCCATCATTCCGAACATCGAACCTGAGGAGGTTCTTTCTGCACTTTCAATAATTATAACGTCGCCGATTTCAAGACCGTCAATAATTTCTATGTATTCTTCGTCGCTTATGCCAACACTTACTCTTACTTCCTCGTATTCCGAGTCAATAGGAGCCGTACCGTAAGCATTTGCCATGGGCTTTCCTTGAGGCATATCGCTTACATCACGGTTTTCAAAGGCGTTTTGCTTGGAATCTGCTTTTTGACTGTCTTTGTCGTTGTCAGAAGGAGAAGCTTTTTCTTCTTCCTTGGAGTCTTGTGATTTTTTTAGCACCTTTACAGTGTTGCCTCTGCCGATAGCCGTAACGGGAATTGCAAGAATGTTTTCACGTTTTTCAACGATAATTTCAGCATCAATATTCATACCGGGTCTGAGCATTTTCTTTTCGTTTCTGACCTCAACCGTCATAGAGCCGAAACCGCTTTCAAAGCAGTAAACGCTTGTTCCGAGAATGTAGGAGTCTTGTGTGTAGTTGTTAAGCTTTTCTTCGCCTATGTATAATGAATAACCGCCGTCAAAGTCTACCTTTTTTATAACAGTTCCGTCGCTGTAGGTGTAAACAGATGCGCCTTCGGCAAGGGAGGTGTTTTCAAGAACGTAGGTGTTCTGGGTGCTTGTCATACCCGTCTTGTAAACCTTGCTAATAGTGCCGTCGGAAAGGACTGTTCTCTTAGACTCGTCCTCAACATTATCTATTGTAACCTCAACAGGGTAAACAGTCGTACCGCTTGTGGTTGTACCCTGAATACTTACATTTGTGATAATGCCTGTGTATTGCTGACCCTCACGTGAGTCGCTGGTAATAATAACCTGCTGACCTTCCTCAAGGCTGTCAATATCAAGCTCGTCAATACTCATTGTAAATTTAAGCGCGGACATATCGTAGATAACCGCAAGGGAAGAGGAGCTGTTACCGCTTCCTGAGCCTATTGTATCGCCTGCCTTGTAGTCCTTGGAAATAACTGTTCCCGAAATAGGCGAGGTGATGTTGTAGTTGTCATAGGCGTCAAGAGCGTCGTCAAGATTTGTCTGTGCGTTTTCAACATTTATTTCAAGGGACTCAATCTGATTTTCAAGGGAGGTGCTTTCAAGCTTTACAATAATGCTTCCCTTGGTAATTCTCTGACCTTCCTTGTAGTAAATAGCTGCAATATCCCCTGCAATTTCCGAAATAATAGAACCCTCGTCGCTGTAGCTGAAGAAGCCGTGACCTGTGCATACCGCTTGGCCGACAGAGGCAACGCCAATTGTTGAAGGAGTGATTGCACCTGCATTTTTCACAGCAATTTTCACGTTTCTTGTTGTTGCTCCGATTGGGCTTATAGCGGTAACGGGGCTGATTTCGTCAATTACACCATTAAGAATTTCGGGAGAATCAATAAATGAAACAACCGCACCGTCACCGATTTTCATTTGCCGTGTATCAACATCAAGGAAAGGAAGCTCAAGAATCATTGTACTGCTGTCAACAACGTCAGCAATAAGAGCTCCTGCATTTATCTCGTCGCCGACCTCAACGTGAAGCTTTTCTATAACTCCCGTGACGTCCGAGTCAACATTGAGCTTTTCAAGCTTTTCGTAAGCCTCGTCAAGATTGGTCTTGGCTGTTTTAAGGGAGTTTCTTGCTTTTGTTACATTGGAGTCAAGGGAATCAGACTCAATTTCGTAAAGCAGCTGGTCTTCAATTACTGTGTCGCCCTTACTGAAATGGTCAGAAAGTATCTCGCCGCTGACAAGTGCGGTAATTGTGTACTGGTCATTTGGCTCAAGGGTGCCTGTGCTTGTCAGAACCTTGGTGATAGTTTTGTAAGCGGTGTCTTGGGTAAGGCTGTAGGTGGTAAGGGTAGCTGAGCTTGCCTTGTCCTTGCCGAGAATTTTGTCAAGCATACCAGCCTTGAAAAGACCGAAAACAATAAGTATAGCGATAAGTACAATTATAATTACCGTTTTTATTATCTTTTTTCTCTTTTTCTTGTTGTAAGAGTTTAAGGATTTCTGACGTGACAGCTGCTTTTCGGCAGACTCGGGGGTGTTGTTCATTGAAAGCATCCTTTCTGCAGTAGTTTTACGCATTATATGTTACCAATATTTTGTGAATTTGAAAAGTGTTTAATGTGATAGTAATATGTTTTTTTAAAGTAAATTTGTTTACAATTTAGCATTTTCAGTAAAACTGTGTGATTGTTAAAAAAATATTTATAATTAGTTGTAGATATAATGTGACAATTTCATTATACTATCAAAAGATACGATAAATACACGGAGGTAATATAAATGGCAGACAGTTGTACACACGATTGCAGCAGTTGCAGTCAGAATTGTTCTTCAAGAGATAAAACAAGTTTGCTTGAGCCGCTTAATGCTCACAGTAGTGTAAAAAAAGTTATCGGTATTGTCAGCGGTAAGGGCGGTGTAGGTAAGTCGATGGTTACATCACTTCTTGCATCACTTGTTGCAAGAAAGGGTTACAACGTAGGTATCCTTGACGCCGATATCACAGGCCCATCTATTCCTAAGGCATTCGGTGTCAAGGGACAGATAACAGGCTATGACAACTTTATGGTGCCCAAGCTCAGCCACAGCGGTATCAAGATTATGTCGGCAAACCTTCTTCTTGAAAAGGAGGATGTACCTGTAATCTGGAGAGGTGCTATGATTGCAGGAGCAGTTAAGCAGTTCTGGACAGACACGGTATGGGAAGACCTTGACTATATGTTTATAGATATGCCACCCGGAACAGGAGATGTACCTCTTACGGTGTTCCAGTCAATTCCCCTTGACGGTATTGTGATGGTAACAAGCCCTCAGGAGCTGGTATCCCTTGTTGTTGCAAAGGCTGTAAATATGGCAAAGACAATGGAGATTCCCATAATAGGTCTTGTTGAAAATATGAGCTATGCGGAATGTCCCGACTGCGGAAAGAAAATTGAAATTTTTGGCAAGAGCAAAACCGAGGAAACAGCAAAGAAGGAAGGTCTAGAACTTCTAGCAAGAGTACCCTTTAATCCTCAGATTGCTGCCCTTGCAGACAGCGGAGAAATTGAAAAGTTCAGCGGCGACTACTTTGACAAGCTCGTTGATGTTGTTGAAAAGATGCTTTAATGATTTTATTTAAGATTACTGTCTTTACATTGGTGAAGGCAGTTTTTCTTTATTTTAGTTACTTTGATGTTTGACAGGGATATTTCGTCGTCTGCGGACGACGAGTAACTTTGACCGAAGCGTCAAAGTAACCAACACGCTTCCCCTCAATGGAGGAGTCCTCGGTGTGCGTACAGGCGAAATTACAGCTACATCACACAATCATACATACTGCTAATTGGCACCCCTGCGGAATACCTCCAACCGGGGAGGCTTCCACCTTTTTGGCTGTAGTGCAAATGGGTGTTGTGGGCGAACAAAGTCGGGGAAATGTGCAGAAAATCGGCAAAAATAACTGCACTACAACAACACAACATCATTTCTAATTATTGGAACCGATAATACCAAGTGAACCCATCTCGCTTCGCGAGCGATCGACAAGGCGCACCGACGACGTACAGAGTTTGGTTAGTGCAGTCTTAGCCCCGCGGCGAGGCACGACATTTTATGGAGTCGTGCCGATGAGCGGAAGCGTTTTGGTAACTTTGTCGCTTAGGACAAAGTTACTCGTCGTCCGCAGACGACGAAACCTCCTGCTAATAGTAAAACAAACTCCATTTTACTCAAAGACGTCCTTTACGAGAACCGACAAAATACGAACACCCAAGGTTGCTACGACATTCGCCGCGGGGCGTACCCCGCCCGACCGACATTTGCTGTCGGGCTGTCCCGAAAAAAACTGCTCCGCTATAGCAAGCGAAGCAGTAGAAAATATATCACTCTTATGTCAAATCCTGTTTTAAACGGATAATTCCGTCCTCTCCCTGAGAACGTGACGACCAGATAACCTTTCTCGGACACTTGCTTTCGCAAAGACCGCAGCCGTCGCACTTGGAGTAGTCAATTTCTGCAAGAGAGCCTGTAACCTTGATAGCATTGTTGGGACAAGCTTTTTCGCAGATTTTACAGCCGATACAGCCGACATTGCAGTAGCTCTTTGTCACCGCACCCTTGTCAGCACTTGAACAGCCTACCCAATGCTTTGCGTCGTAGGGGATAAGCTTTATTATTCCCTTGGGACAGGCAGCTACGCACATACCGCAGGCAACACACTTTTCATAGTCAACGGCTGCTACACCGTTAACGATGTGTATTGCATCAAACTTGCACGCTGAGGCACAAGTTCCAAGACCGATACAGCCGTTGGGACAAAGCTTGTCGCCGCCGGAAAGCTTGTTGGCACTTACACAGTCGTGAATTCCTTCGTAAACGTACTTCTTGACAGCAAGCTCTTCAGTGCCCGAGCACATAACCTGCGCTCTTTGACGTACTCTTGCACTGTCAACTGTCTTGCCCATAATTTCTCCGATTTTTGCTACAACCTCGTCTGAAACCGAGTTGCAGGCAGTTATGGGAGCTTCGCCCTTAACTATTGCTTGTGCAAGAGCTGCACAGCCTGTGTATCCGCAGCCTCCGCAGTTTGCACCGGGAAGTAGCTCGGAAATCTTCTCAATTCTTTCGTCGGTTTTAACGAAGAACAGCTTTGAAGCTATGGCAAGTATAAAACCTAAAACACCGCTTATAACGGCAAAGCATATAAATGCTTTAAGTATAGCAATCATTATTCTCTATCCTTTCAAGTATTATCGGCTAAAGGGGAAGCTCAACTCCCTGGAAGCCTGCAAATGCCATAGCTATAAGACAAGCGGTGACAAGTGCAATAGGTGTTCCTTTGAAGCACTTTGGGGTGTCTGCAAAGATTATTCTTGCACGCACGCCTGCAAAAATGATAATGGCGATAGTCCAGCCCACTGCCGAGCCGAAGCTGAAGATTACCGATTCAAGTAAGTTGTAATCATTCTGAATACATAACAGGGCAGCACCCAGAATAGCACAGTTTGTTGTGATAAGGGGAAGATAAATACCAAGCGCCGAATACAGTGAAGGAACAGACTTTTTAAGGAACATTTCGATGAGCTGAACAAGGCTTGCAATAATGAGAATAAATGCTATAGTCTTTAAATATTCAAGCTCTAACGGAACAAGCACAAAGTGATAAATGAGCCATGTGATAATTGAGGAGAGCGTCATAACAAAGGTTACTGCGCATCCCATACCAAATGCTGTTGAAGGCTTTTCGGAAAGTCCTAAGAAGGGACATATGCCAAGAAAACGTGAGAAAATGTAGTTTTCTATAAGGACAGAGGAGATAAGTATAGCAATAAGAGAACCGACGGTCATTACTTTTTACCTCCTTTTTTGTTTTTTGCATATGATAAAACTGCGTTTACTGCGGCAATAAGACATCCAAGTGTCAGGAATGCGCCTGCAGGTAACACAAAGAATAACATAGGCTTGTAGCCTGGAATTGCAAAGCCGAGAACCGTTCCCGAGCCCAAAAGCTCTCTGATAAAACCTAAGATGCCTAAAGCAAAGGTAAAGCCGATACCCATAAATAAACCGTCAAGCATTGAAGGAACAGGACTGTTCTTTGAAGCAAAGGCTTCTGCTCTTGCAAGAATTATACAGTTAACAACTATAAGCGGAATAAATAAACCGAGGGACTTGTCAAGGGAAGGTAAAAACGCCTTGATAAGAAGCTCAACACATGTTACAAAGCCTGAAATAATAACTATGTAAGCTGCAATTCGCACTTGCTTTGGGATAAACTTTCTGAGTAAAGATATAAGAAGGTTTGAAAGAATCAAAACCGCTGTCGCCGATATACCCATACCCAGACCGTTGATAAGGGAGGTTGATGTAGCAAGGGTGGGACAAGTACCGAGAAGCTGTACAAGAATAGGGTTCTGGTCAAAAAGTGAACTGAAAAAGTGTTGTTTTATATTGAACTTTTCGTTACTCATTGATTGTCACCTCCCAGGGCTGATTTGTAAACAAATACCTGATTGCAGGCATTTGCAACGGCATTGATGACAGGCTTTGAGGTTTTAGTTGCACCTGAAATAATGTCAACATTCTTTGCTTGCGATTCGTTTTTCCCTACGAACTTTGATAAAAATCCGCTGTCCTGTGCCTTTGTGCCAATACCGCTTGTTTCGGACATTGAAACAATTTTTACGCCTTTAACCGTAAGGTCGGGATTTATTGCAACAAGCATATTGATTTCAGCCTTGAAGCCCATAGGAGCAACAGAAACGCCGTAGAATAAAGGCTCGCCCTTGTCGTTTTCAATAACGTAAAGTGCTTTTACATCTGGGTTGAGAGGACAGTCGGCGATTACGCATTTTGCAACGGTAGAGCCGTTTTCTTCAATGATGAATTCTTCTCCCGAAACCGAAAAGCTGTGACCGTTAAAATCGTCCTTAAATATATCGGTTAAAGCTTGTGCCGTGCTGACACGCACATTGTTCTCAATTCTGTCCTTTGTGATATAGTTGACAAATGCAACGATAAATGCAACGATAGCGCATATAACAAGAAGCTTTATGGTAATTACAGCAATGTCTTTGTTTTTACTTTGCATCTTTCCTTGCACCTCCGAACTTTACGGGCTTTGTGCCCTTGTCAAGATACCATACAAACAGATTCATAATAAGTATTGCAAAGGATACACCCTCGGGATAGCCGCCGAAAAAGCGGATAAATAACGTAATAAGACCGCATCCGATGCCGTAAATGATTCTGCCCTTGTTTGTGGCGGGACTTGTAACGTAGTCGGTTGCCATAAATACAGCACCGAGAATAAGTCCACCGCTGAAAAGCTGATACAGCATAAATGAAAGTCCCGTAAATTCACCTACGGGGAAGATAAATGAAATAACTGCAACTGTCGCAAGGTAGGTGACGGGAATATGCCAGGAAATGACTTTTTTGAAGATAAGATAAATACCGCCGATAAGAAGAAGTGTCGCGCTGACCTCGCCAATACATCCCGGAACACCGCCAAGTAAGCAGGAAACGGTGCTTTCCGTAGGAATAGTGCCTGCCTTAAGACCGATAAGAGGAGTTGCACCTGCAACAATGTCGCTTGAAGCGGAAACGCTGATTTTAAATGCAGGAAGATGAACGTATGGCTTTGTAAAGGCTGTAAGCTCACCGGGATAAGCTATAAATAAGAATACTCTTGCCGCAAGTGCGGGGTTTACTATGTTTTTACCTATACCGCCGTAAAGCTGTTTTACAATCACAATTGCAAAGAACGCACCTACTGCGGGAATCCATAACGGCACCGAAACGGGAAGAGAAAAGGCAAGTAAAATACCTGTAACAACTGCAGATAAATCACCGATTGTATTGGATTTCTTCAATATTCTTCTGTAAAGATATTCAAATACAACGCAGGAAATAACGCTTATTGCAGTAAGAATGGCACTTCTGAGGCCGAAAACGTATACCGACCAGAAAAATGCAGGCATAAGTGCCAGTATAACGTCGCCCATTATGTTGGTTGTTCTGACTGGACTTTTAATATGGGGAGAAGCCGTCATTGTAAGAAATTTGTTTTGCGAGCCTTGTGTCATTAAGCCTTAGCCTCCTTTTCCTTTGCGGCTTTTTCTGCCGCTGCCTTCTTTTTGTCTGCAATAATCTGTCCCTTTACAGTTCTTATGTACTGGACAATGGGAACACGAGCAGGGCAGATGTAGGTACAGCTTCCGCACTCAACGCAGGAAAGAATACCGAATTCCTCGGCATTTTCTTTGTCGCCGAGCTTAGAGAAGGCTGCAAGATAATTTGGCATAAGATGCATAGGACATACTCCGATGCACTTTCCGCAATGGATGCAGTTGCCCTGATTGTTGTCCTGTGTCCTGTCAGACAGGGCAAGAATGGCACTTGTGTTTTTCATAATAACGGCATCTAAATCCCATTGAGAAGTGCCCATCATAGGCCCTCCGCTTACGATTTTGCAAAGATTGTCCTTAGCACCGCCGCACGCTTCAAGAACCTCGCCTATTGAAACACCAACGGGAATTCTGAAGTTCTGAGGCTTTTCAACAGCATCTCCGTCAATTGTGACAACAGTACTGATAAGAGGCATACCGTTGTAAACTGCGTGATATACCGCAACACAGGTTTCGGCGTTGAAGATAACACAGCCTACATCTGCCGGAAGCTTGCCCTGGGGCATTTCAATACCCTTTATGGCGTACATAAGCTGTCTTTCGTCGCCCTGAGGGTACTTTGTTTTAAGCACCTGTACGCAGGCATTTTCTGTGCCTTCAAGCTTTTCGCTCATAACGGCAGCTGCGTCCATTTTGTTGTTTTCTATAGCTATTGTCATATGAGAAGCGCCCGTAGCCTTCATAAGAATACGTGCACCGCCTAAAATGTACTGAGGCTCTTCAAGCATAAGCCTGTGATTTTCAGTTATGTATGGCTCACACTCGGCGCAGTTTATGATAATCTCGTTTGCCTTACCTATGGCAGACTGTATTTTTGCATATGTTGGGAAGGATGCACCGCCAAGACCGCACACACCTGCTTTTCGCACAAGCTCTATAATTTCTTCGCCTCTTGCGTTCATTGGGTCACCGTCGTATGGATTTATGCTGTCGTCAAGAGTATCGGTAAAATCGTTTTCAATAACAACGTAAGCTGTCTTGCCGTAGCCTGTGTAGGAGTTTCTCATTTCGATGTCGCACACCGTTCCTGAAACGGAAGCGTGAATGGGGCAGGAAAGACCGTTTTCAAAATTGCCTATAAGCTGACCTTTTTTCACATAGTCTCCTTTTGCAACAAGAGCAACCGCAGGAGCACCGATGTGCTGCTGCATTGGAATTGCAACCTTGTGCGGCTGGGGAAAATCATTTATAGGACAATTTCGGGTATTTTTGTTATCGGGCATATGCAGCCCGCCACTAAAAGTCTTTAACATTGTACCAATCCTTTCGTTAAAGATTTGTCAATATACCACTGTTTTCTACAATAATTTATTATAGCACAAAATTTAAATCTGTTCAAGATGTTTTTCGCAATTTCGGACGATTTTTGTATAAATATTTTTAAGTGTTCACCAAAACTGGTAGAAATGTGTAAAAATATGTGTTATTATTTTGAAAGATTGTAAACCGAGGTGTAAAAGAATGGATGCAGAAAGAGTAATTTACCAAGGCAGACCGAACGGTGAAGTAGGGGAAACCGAAAAACAGATATATGACTTTCTTGAAAATCAAAGCATAAGCTTTTCAAGACTTGACAGAATACAAAGCGACGGCGAAACAGAGGACGTTTATACAATCCTCGGCATCCGCCGTCTTAAAAATCTTTTGCTGTGTAATGCACAGAGAAGCGCATTTTATCTTCTTGTTATGCCTGCAGACGTGCCATTTAAATCCGCCGTGCTTTCGGCTCAGATGGGAACAAGTCGCTTTAAGTTTGCACCTGAGGAATTTCTGCAGAAGTATCTGCACGCACACCCCGGCACATCAAGTATAATGGGACTTATTTTCGATAAAGAAAATAAAGTCAGACTTCTTATTGACAGCAGGGTGCTTGAGGAAAAGTATATCGGCTGTCTTCCTTGCACTGATTCTGCAAGCCTGAGATTTGAAAAGGACGATATACTGTGTAAATTCTTACCTGCCGTCAGTCACGATTATACTGTTGTGAAGATGTAATTATTCCGATAAAAGCGAATAAAGCTCGTCTACCGTGTCGACGGTTTTGTAGGCACCTGCCTCCTGTAGCTCTTTCTTTGAGCCGAAGCCAAAGGTGACGCCCACAGTTTTAATGCCGAATGTTGCCGCACCTTCAACATCGTGCAGTCTGTCGCCAACCATAAGAACGCTGTCCTTGTCGGGGTTGCCGATGCTTTCGAGGGCGTACTGTATAACCTCCGACTTGTTTGTGCGTGAGTTGCTCATAAGAGCGCCTGCAACAAAGTCAAAGTACTGTGACAGATTGAAGTGGTCAAGTATGATTTTTGCAAACATTTCGGGCTTTGAGGTTGCAAGGACGATTTTTTTGCCCTGTTTTTTTAGCTTTTCCAGCATTTGCGGTATGCCCTTGTAAACCTCGTTCTGATAAAGGCCCTTTACTGCATAATATTCACGGTATTTTGCAACATATTCTTCGCCTTTATCCCTGTCAACGCCACAGTAAAGCATAAACTGCTCACGCAGTGGTGGCCCTATAAAGGGGCGAAGTGCTTTTTTGCTTTCATAGCTGTTGCCGAAAAAGTCAAGGGCGTAGGCGACAGCAGTAGTGATGCCTTCTTCGGGATTTGTAATTGTGCCGTCAAGGTCGAACAGTAATGTAGTATATTTCATATTGGCACCTCCGTTTTTCTCAGTTTAACATTTTTGTGTGAATATGTTTTTTATTTACTGTAAAATAAATGTTTTAAAAGTTTTGCACTCTCAGTATTGACAAAAGACAAAGCTCAACATATAATTATAATAGCTTATTTTGTGAGGTTGTAAAAATTTGATAGTAGAATATAAAGGCGATAAGCTCAATGTCAACTTAATAGATAAAGGCGAAGGCGAGGCTGTTCTTCTTCTTCACGGCTGGGGTGCAAGGGCACAAATTTATTACTCGGTTATAAATCCTCTTGTAGGACATTATCGTGTAATAGCTCCGGATTTGCCCGGCTTTGGCGATAGTGACGAGCCTTCTTTTCCTTATGCAATTGAGGATTATGCAGGCTTTGTATGCGCACTTTTAAAAGAGCTGAAAATAGAAAAGGTGCACCTTTTAGGACACTCTCACGGCGGACGTACAGTCCTTGAGCTTCTTACGGGCGGATACGGACTTGACGTCGGAAGGGTTGTGCTTATTGACAGCGCAGGAATACCTCCGAAAAAGACCTTTAAAAAGACTGTCAGAATCAAGACTTATAAGCTTTTAAAGAAAATTGTGCTTTTTGCTCCTGTGCGTAAAATGTTCCCTGGTGCCCTTGATAAGCTGCAAAAGAAATTCGGCTCAGCCGATTACGGGGCTGCTTCCTGTATTATGCGTCAGAGTATGGTAAAGGTTCTTAATACCGATTATACACAAAAGCTTTCCTCCGTCAAAAACCCCACACTTCTCATATGGGGCGAAAATGATACGGCAACGCCTCTTTCCGACGGACTTCTTATGGAAAAGCTTATACCCGATGCAGGGCTTGTAAAAATATCGGGCGCAGGACATTTTTCCTTTGCCGAGCAAAGCGCACTTACCGACAGAGTTTTAAAATCATTCTTTAAGATAGGGTAGGAGAAAATATGTTATTAAATATTTTGTACACCGCCTCGTGTGCCGTCACCTTTGCACTTGCAAGTCTTTACTATATACATATGTTTCAGCTTAACGGCTACCACAGAGACGGGCATATGAAGTGGTTTTTTGACACTCTCGGTATTAGTGCTGCAAAGCTTACCCCTGCATTTTTGGCACTGATAGTATCGGCTGTTCCTTTTGATGTATGCAAGGCGATAGCGTTAGTGTTCAACGTTGTTGGCATATTTTTTCTGCTTCCCGAAAGGGGCGCAAAAAAGCCTCTTGTTTTCACTTCACGTATAAAAAGACTTGTTGGCTGTGAAATACTGCTATTCTTTGTTGTGTGCGTTCTTTCAAATATACTGCCCTTTGTAGCCTTTGCCGCAACACTCAGCGTGCTTTTGTCAAACTTTTTTGTTCTTGCGGCGGATATTATAAATTCTCCTCTTGAAAAAGCAGTAAAGCAAAGGTTTATCAATGAGGCAAAGAAAATTCTTGCAGAACGTAAAAATCTTACAATTATCGGCATTACGGGAAGCTACGGCAAAACAAGCTGTAAAAACTATCTGTGTAAGCTTCTTTCACCAAAATATAATGTGCTTATCACCCCTGCAAGCTATAACACCCCGATGGGAGTTGTAAAGACGGTGAGAGAGCATCTGAAAAACAGCCACGAAATTTTTATATGCGAAATGGGCGCAAAAAATGTTGGCGACATAAGGGAGCTGTGCGATATTGTTCATCCTAAAATGGGACTTATTACATCTGTTGGCCCTCAGCACCTTGAAAGCTTTAAAACAATTGAAAACGTAACAAAAACAAAGTTTGAGCTGTACGAGGCAATTGCCAACGACGGCAAGGTTTACTTAAATTGCGACAATGAGTACATAAATGATGTAAATGTTGGCGAAAATGCCGTAAAATTCGGCTGTGATGAAGAAAAAGCAAAGTGCGTTGCAAAAAATATAACGCTGTCCTCAAAGGGTACAGATTTTGATATTGAGTATAACGGCAAGGAGCTTCATTTTTCAACAAAGCTTCTGGGACGTCATAACGTACAGAATCTTTGCGGATGTATAGCAATTGCACTTGATATGGGCGTAGAGGAGGGCGAGCTTGTTCTTGCAGTAAAACGACTTGAAACGGTTCAGCACAGACTTCAGATAATCGACGGCGGAAATATCACAATTATAGACGATGCCTTCAATGCAAATCCAAGCGGAACAAAGGCGGCACTTGAAGTGCTCTCATCCTTTGACGGCGAAAAGATAATAATAACTCCCGGTATGATTGAGCTTGGCGAAAAGCAGAAGGAGCTCAATATGGAGTTTGGAAGAAACTGCACCGAAGTTTGCGATTATATCCTTCTTGTTGGAGAAAGAATTGCTGATGAGGTTTATGAGGGAGTACTGTCAACTGATTTTGACAGGGAAAGGCTTGTCAGGTTTGATAAGGTTGAAGAGGCTGTTGCCTTTGCAAGAGCAGTAAAAAGCGAAAGACGAAAGTACGTGCTTCTTGAGAACGACCTTCCCGACAATTATAAGTAATATATGGCGAAAGGAAGAATTGAGCTATGTCAGATAAAATAAGAGTTGGCGTGTTTTTCGGAGGAAAAAGTGTTGAGCACGAGGTTTCGGTAATATCGGGACTTCAGGCAGTTTACGCTATGGATACCGAAAAGTATGAGCCCGTTCCCGTATACATAAGCAAGGACGGAAGTATGTTTGCAGGCGGAAACGTTGGCGAGATTGAGGCATATAAGGATATAAAAAAGCTTACAGCCGATAGCGTAAGAGTAAATCTTATAAAGGACGGCACACATTTTAGCCTTGTAAGATACCCGGCAAAGAAATTTGGCAGTAACATAGTTGATACAATTGAGGTTGCGCTTCCTGTTGTTCACGGCACAAATGTTGAGGACGGAACACTGCAAGGGTATTTTCAGGCAATCGGTATTCCTTATGCAGGCTGTGACGTATTTTCAAGTGCGGTATGTATGGATAAGGAAGCTTCAAAGCTTATAATGAAGGCAAAGGGCATTCCCGTACTAGACTGCGTGACGGTAAACTGCAAGCAGTATTCCGTCGATGAAGTACAGACTCTTGCTCTTATTGAGGAAAAGACGGCATACCCCGTTATAGTAAAGCCCGTAAACTTAGGCTCAAGCGTTGGCATCAAGAAGGCTAAGGACAGGGAGGCTCTTGTTACGGCACTTGAATATGCCTTTGAATATTCCAATGTTGTTCTTATTGAAAACGCTGTTGAAAACTTAAAGGAAATCAACTGCTCGGTTCTTGGCGATATATATGATGCCGAAACATCCGTGTGTGAAGAACCCATTGGCGGAGACGAAATTTTAAGCTATGCCGATAAATACTTAAGCGGCGGAACAAAGGACTCAAAGCTCGGTGCAAAAAGCGGAGCAAAATTCTCAGGCTCCAAGGGCTCAAGCGGTATGGCAGACCTTAAGCGTAAGCTTCCGGCAGATATTTCAAAGGAGCTTGAAGAAAAGGTACGCTGTTATGCAAAGGCGGCATTCCAGGCCCTTGGCTGTAGTGGCGTTACAAGAGTAGATTTTCTCTATAATACCGTAACAGAGGCTCTTTTCGTAAATGAGCTCAACACAATACCTGGCTCGCTTTCCTTTTATCTGTGGGAAGCAACAGGTAAAAGCTTTGCCCAGCTTCTTGACGATATGATAAAGCTCGCCTTTAAGCGCGAGCGTCAGCAGGCAGAGCTGAATTTCTCCTTTGATACAAACCTGCTACAGGGAATTACTCTTTCAAGGGATAATAAGCAGTAAAACTGTTTGGGATTAAATATGCCCTATTGTTTAATTTAAATAAATTAACAGCTTAAAAATAACACGGGTGCCCTGATGGGTGCCCGTGTCGGTTTGTTGTAAAAAGTATGTTTTATCTCACATTTCAGGAAAACCCCCGGCGAGGGTTTTCCTCTTTGCCGTCCTTTGAAGAACGGCAAATTCACCTTTCCTGCGCTTTGTGTAGCATAAGGTGTTTCACCGTCTGCGGACGGCGACCAAAGACGCTGTCTTTGGAAACTGCAAGCCTTTAAAAAGGCTTGACCTAAACTTTAATAATGGTTTTGCGACAAATTAACACGGGTGCCCTGATGGGTGAGCGTGTTTTTGCTGGGATAATAGAAAAAACGTTTGTGATTGTCGGTAAATAAGTGTTTATTCAAGATAGTCTGTGCACTTGCTTAAGAATAAAGCCTTTGCCTCCTCGGCACTTTCAGCATAAATTGAACAGCCTGCCGCTTTTTTGTGTCCTCCGCCAATGCCAAAGGACGAGCAAAGAAGTGACATATCTGCATCGTTGTTTGAACGCACCGAAATTTTGTATAGGCCTTGTTCCTTCTGGCGCATAAATGCGGCTATCTGCACGCCTTCAATGCCTCTGCCAAGCTGACAAACTGTTTCGGTGTCACTTGTATTTGCACCGATTTGGCAAAGCTCGGTGTCGGAAAGATAAATAAAGGAAACCTTTCCGTCAAAATAAAATTCAAGCTTTCTGTAGCTGAGAGCTTCAACGGAAATCTGAACGCTGCTCTTTAAGTCAAATAACCGATAGTTTATGTCGGCACTGTAAGCACCCTTTTTTATAAGCTCTGATGCAATTATGTGGGTGTCGGGTGTAACATTGCTGTACTTGAAGCACCCTGTATCTGAGCTTATTGCACCAAAAACCGAGCTTGCACATTGTTCGTCCAATAAAGATGTATCCGATATTTCTTCAAGCTGGCAGATAATTGCGTAAACTATTTCGCCTGTGGCAGAGGCAGACGGGTCAACATACTTTCTTTTTGCCGTAATTGTGTTTGCTGAATGGTGGTCAATGGCAAAAGCGTTGTTCTGATTGTAAAACTCTGAAAGAGTGTCAAGCAGATGGTCTGAGGCAACATCTACTGAAATGTAGGTGTGACTGCCTTGGAGCGATTTAAGTCCGTCCTCACCTACATAAACATCAAATCCGCCGTAATTTAAAAATTCCAGCCTTTTTGGTATGGGCATAGGGCTTAAAATTGCACACCCTTTGCCAAGCTTTTCAAGAGCCGAGCAAAGAGCGCAAGCCGAGCCGTAGCAGTCACCGTCGGGATTTGCGTGAATTGCAATGATGAAGTTGTCCTTCTCAAGTAAAAAGCGTGATATGCTGAAAATGCTTTCATTCATTTACATTAACTCCTTATAGCTGTGAATATAATGCTCTGCTTTGTCTTTTATGTCGTTGTCCATTATGGCAGATTGCATTTCGTCGTGGACAATTGCATATCTGAAGCCGTTTGCGTAAAGGGTACTGAGGGCATAGGCGGCATCCTCAAAAACAATTGTATTTTCCTTGTTTCCTCCGATAAGGGACATTGCTTTTTCAAATACATCGGGATGCTTTTTGCTTTTGCCCACCTTGCTTGTTGAAATAAAAATGTCAATAATGTCAAGTATTCCGAGAGCTTCAAGGCAGGGTGCACACCAGGCGAAATCCGTAGCCGTGGCAATGGCAATTTTTATGCCTCTGTCCTTTAGATAGCGAAGATATTCAACAGAACCGTCAATGGGAACAATTTTGCCTCCGTTATAGTTTTTCTCCATTTTCTGATAAACGTCGTCTATGATGTCGGAAATTCTGAATTCCTTTCCCGAAATATCTGAAGCATACTTAATCATTTCCACAAGACCGTTGTACAAAAAATTGGAGTATTTGCCTTTGACAAGGTCAATTCCGCAGTAGTTTCCAACGGCAATTCTTTCGCTGACGTCCCACATTTTGTTTGTGTCAATAAGCGTTCCGTCCATATCGAATACAGCGTATTTAAAATCCATTTTTCCTCCTAAAAGCGCCTTTGAAGCTTAGGCCTCAGTTTTTTGATGTAAATAAAAGCAAATACGTCAAGTGCGTAGTCAAAGCAAAGAAAGAATACGTTTGCCGTAATAAGCAGTACAATATACATAATATAAGGCTCGTTGTGCAAAGCAAAAACAGCCTTGAAAACAAGGTATAGCATCACCATTGTTATATTGAAAACGCCAAAGCAGATAAGCTTTGAAAAAAGCTTTTTCATTTTGCGAAGTCTGAAACGAAGTATCGGGTAGTAGCCGAAAAAGGCAACATAATAAAGACTTGCACTTGACAGGGGGATAAGAATGAGCGACAGCACGCCTGAGGTCAGATATATTAGAAAAGGGTATTTGCCCTTTATCTCAATCATCGAGATGTAAACGGCGAGAGATGCCAAGGCGGCACAGGATAAGTCAAGTAGTTCAAAGAGACTGCCGACAATTATCAGTGCAACGGTAAGACCGCTGAAAATTGATGCAAGTGTGATTTTTCTTATTTCCTTTGACACGTCTTCGCCTCCTTTATCATATGATTATATACCTCAAATAGTTAATTTTTCAAGGGAATAGAGCAATAAAAGATATAGTTTACAATCTGTTAATTAAAATGTTTTGCTTTAGCTTTGCAAAAAATGGAAAGGTATGTTATCATTAACAAAGAAGGTGGTTGAAAACAATGATTAAGCTTGGAAAATTCATATCGGTGCTGGTAAAAAGACTTACTCTTTGCTTTACGCTTATAGTGATGACCTTTACGGTAGTGGGAATAATAGCAAATGTGCAAAGTATGGGCAAGGGACTTGCCGTTGCACAGCTTATGGACTTTTTTGTGTTCTCGGCTCTGTTTGCGATTTCCTTCGGAATTGCGGATTTTGTGAAAAACAGCTTGATTTTAAAAAGAACTCTACAATTTGTGCTATCTTTAGCAAGCCTTATTTTTGTATTCCTTACGGGCGACAGCTTTAAAAGCTATCTTGCAGGTATGCAGAATCCCTTGTTCAGTATTGTTGCAATAACATTTTTCTTTGTTGTAGTGTATACAGCAGTAGCACTTGTTGTTCTTGTTTTCGGATACATCAAAAACAGGGTCACAAACTCAGGCAAGGAATACGACAAGATGTTTGACACCACAAAGCAGTAACTTATCTTCACGGCTGTCCGTTTGTACAACAGCGGACGGCCTGTCTTGTTTTTGTTTAAGAGGAGAAAAATATGAGCGCACAGTTTAACTATGTTGCAACAAGCCTTTTCGGTCTTGAAAGACTTGTGGGTGAGGAAATAGATGCCCTTGGCTATACACGCCGTGAAACAATAGACGGCAGAGTTTATTTTTCCGGCACGCCTGATGCAGTTGCAAGGTGCAATATAAATTTCAGGACGGCAGAAAGGCTGTTTATTGAGCTTGCATCCTTTAAAGCCGAAACCTTTACACAGCTTTTTGATAATGTTGCCAAAATTCCCTGGGAGCTGATTGTCGGAAAAAACGATGCTTTTCCCGTTAAGGGACATTCAATAAAATCTGCACTTCATTCGGTGCCCGACTGTCAGAGTATTATCAAAAAAGCGGTTGTCAAACGCCTGTCTCAGAAATACGGGGTGGAATGGTTTGACGAAACGGGAGTTACCTATCAGATTGAGTTTTTCATACTTAACGATAAGGTGTCGATAATGCTTGATACCACAGGAAATGCACTTCATAAAAGAGGCTACAGACCGTCAAGCGGTGCGGCGCCCTTGCGTGAAACTCTTGCGGCGGCACTTGTTTTGCTTTCACGCCCCAGAGAAAATGTCCGCCTTTGGGACCCTTTTTGCGGCTCGGGTACAATTGCAATTGAAGCGGCTATGATTATGACAAATACTGCACCGGGTATCGGCAGAAAATTTGCCGCTGAAAAGTATGCTTTTCTGCCTAAAAGCATCTGGGAGCAGGCAAGACAGGAAGCAGAAAACAACGTAAAGGAAACAGAGTTCTGTGCCTTCGCCTCGGATGTTGACGACAAGGTTCTGTCGGTTGCCCGTCAGAATATAAGACGAGCAGGTATGGAAAAATATATCAAGGTATTTAAAAAGGATGCAACAACTATCGAGAAGGATGATGTGCGCACAACAATTGTCTGCAATCCTCCTTACGGTGAAAGACTTGATACCGTAAAAGAGGCACGGGAGCTTTATAAGAAAATGGGCAGGTGCTTTAACAAGCTTTCGCCCTGGCAGATTTACGTTATTACAAGCGAGGAAGAATTTGAAAAGCTGTACGGCAGACGTGCCGATAAGGTGCGTAAGCTTTATAACGGTATGATTAAGTGTAATTACTATCAGTTTTTCAAAAACAACGACCGTTGACAGGCAGGCTTTTTGAATGTAAGCAGAGTTAACGGTTATTAGTTTAAATATTTGTTAAAATTATGTAAAAAAGAGGCAAAAGCCTTGATTTTTAAAAATGTGCAGTATAAAATATCTCTTGTATTTAGCACTCAGCCTTTACGAGTGCTAACCCTGAAATTGTAAACACACACTTAGGAGGAGTTAAAATGAAACTTAAACCACTTGCAGACAGAGTTGTTGTTAAGACAATTGAAGCTGAAGAAACAACAAAAAGCGGTATCATTCTTACA
Organism: Eubacteriales bacterium; assembly: GCA_045646465.1. Lineage (GTDB taxonomy): Bacteria > Bacillota > Clostridia > Oscillospirales > CAG-382 > UMGS1387. The sequence continues at coordinate 31,857 of JAZRKT010000131.1, forward strand.
GCCGCAGCACAGGAAAAGCCCAGCATTGCCGAGGTTATTGAAGTAGGTCCCGGCGGCTTGGTTGACGGCAAGGAAGTTGTTATGACCGTAAACAAGGGCGATAAGGTTATCGTAAGCAAGTACGCAGGTACTGAGGTTAAGCTTGACGGTACTGTATATAATGTTGTAAAGCAGAGCGACATTCTTGCAATTGTTGAATAATTGAATTTATTGACTATTTGGAGGTAAGTAACATGGCAAAGGAACTTTCATACGGCATTGAAGCAAGAAACGCACTTGTAAGAGGCGTTGATGCTGTTGCCGATACAGTAAAAATCACACTGGGTCCTAAGGGCAGAAACGTAGTACTTGACAAGAAGTACGGCGCACCCCTTATTACAAACGACGGTGTAACAATCGCAAAGGAAATTGAGCTTGAAAACGCAATGGAAAATATGGGTGCACAGCTTCTTAAGGAGGTTGCAACCAAGACCAACGATGCGGCAGGCGATGGTACAACAACAGCTACACTTCTTGCACAGGCTTTTGTTCACGAGGGTATGAAGAACGTAGTTGCAGGCGCAAACCCTATGGTTATCAGACGCGGTATTGCAAAGGCAGTTGATGCGGCAGTTGAAGAGCTTAAGAAGATTTCAAAGAAGGTAAACGGCTCACAGGATATTGCAAGAGTTGGTGCGGTTTCTTCTGCAGATGAAGTAATCGGAAAGCTTATTGCAGATGCTATGGAAAAGGTAACAAACGACGGAGTTATTACAGTTGAGGAATCAAAGTCAGCAGAAACCTACTGCGAGGTTGTGGAAGGTATGCAGTTTGACAGAGGCTACATTTCACCTTATATGGTAACAGATGCAGATAAGATGGAAGCCGTTATCGACGATGCCGTTATTCTTATCACAGACAAGAAGATTTCCAACATTCAGGACATTCTTCCGATTCTTGAAAAAATTCTTTCTGACGGCAAGAAGCTTGTTATTATCGCCGAGGACATCGAAGGCGAGGCTCTGTCCACACTTCTCGTAAATAAGCTTCGCGGAACATTTACCTGCGTTGCTGTCAAGGCTCCCGGCTTTGGCGACAGAAGAAAGGAAATGCTTACAGATATCGCAACTCTTACAGGCGGTGAAGTAATATCATC
>JAZRKT010000132.1:0-15421 GCA_045646465.1 Eubacteriales bacterium
AAGCCTAAGCTTGGGGATTCTTCATATTCAATTACTTTGCGTAATCAACTTTACGGTTTTCGCGGATAATCATAACCTTAATCTGACCGGGATATTCAAGCTCGTTTTCAATCTTCTTGGCAATATCTCGTGCAAGGAAGGTCATTTCGTCATCTCTTACCTCATCGGGCTTAACCATAACTCTGATTTCTCTGCCCGCCTGAATTGCAAAGCACTTTTCAACTCCGTTGAATTCAGTTGCAATTTCTTCAAGTCTCTGAAGTCTCTTGATGTAGGATTCAAGGTTTTCACGTCTTGCACCGGGACGTGCCGCAGATACTGCGTCAGCTGCCTGAACAAGCATCGCAATAACAGTATTTGCTTCAACATCGCCGTGGTGTGCTTCAATAGCGTGAACAATTTCCTTGTTTTCGTGGTACTTTCTGGCAAGCTCTACACCAATCTGGATATGGGAGCCGTCAACATCGTGGTCAACCGCCTTACCGATATCGTGAAGAAGACCTGCACGCTTTGCCATCATAGTATCAACGCCAAGCTCGCTTGCCATCATACCTGCAATGTGAGATACCTCAATTGAGTGAATAAGTACGTTCTGTCCATAGCTTGTACGGAATCTGAGTCGACCAAGAATCTTGATAAGCTCGGGATTAAGTCCGTGCACACCCGTTTCAAAGGTAGCCTGTTCACCTGACTGCTTAATAACAAGGTCAACCTCTTTACGACTCTTTTCAACCATTTCTTCAATTCTTGCAGGATGAATTCTGCCGTCGGACACAAGCTTTTCAAGCGACATTCTCGCCACTTCTCTTCTTACGGGGTCAAAGCTTGAAACTGTAATTGCCTCGGGCGTATCGTCGATAATAAGGTCAACACCCGTAAGTGTTTCAATTGTTCTGATGTTTCTTCCTTCTCTACCGATGATTCTTCCCTTCATTTCATCGTTGGGAAGTGCAACGGTGGATACTGTTGCTTCGCTTACATAGTCGGAAGCACAGCGCTGAATTGCAAGAGATATGATATTTCTTGCTTTATTGTCTGCTTCTTCCTTGTATTCCTGCTCAATTTCCGCAATCTTCATTGCTGCCTCGTGTCTTACCTCAGACTCGATTTTGTTAAGCAGGTATTCCTTTGCCTGCTCGCTGGTAAAGCCAGATATCTGCTCAAGCTTTTCAATTTCCTTGGCAATGATAACCTCAAGCTCTGCCTCACGTGCATCAATTTGCTTTCCTCTTTCAAGAAGAGCCTCTTCCTTCTTTTCGTAAAGCTCTATTTTCTTGTCTAAGGATTCTTCCTTCTGCTGTGCGTGCTTTTCAAGACGGGAAACCTCGTTTCTTCTCTCTTTAAGCTCGCTTTCCATTTCGTTTTTGTTTTTGAGAATTTCTTCCTTGGCTTCTATCAAAGCCTCTTTCTTTTTGGTTTCGGCGGTTTTCTGTGCTTCATCAACTATACGCTTCGCTTCCTGCTCGGCACTGTTGATTTTGGCCTCGGCTATGTGTTTTCTCATTACAACGCCCACAATTACGCCTATTACCAGTCCCAGAATAGCGCCTATAACCGCTGTGATTATAGGATTCAAAATAAAAGCACCTCCTTCGTCGTACATAATAACAAAACAGGTGCAATACAATATTTAACATATAATAACCCCGTCATAAACGAGCACGGAGCTTTTTTACAAATACAAACACCTCGGGGGCTTATATCCCGACTGGATGCCAAAAAATCTATTTAAGCCTGAAGCGGCAGATGTATATTAAAAAAATATATGTCAACATTGTAAAGCACACAAATACAATAAATGTTATTTTGTAACCCTACAATATTGACATTATACATCATTTTTAACAAAATGTCAATAGCACTTTGTCAATTTTAACACAAAATATGATATTTTAAGTGTCAATATATACAATATATCTTATTCGAGAATATAAACCTGCATCTGACGTCTGCCGAACTGGATACATTCGTCATAGGACATATATGCAAGGTCTACAATATTTCCCTTTATTGCCCCGCCCGTATCCTCTGCAATTCCGTAGCCGTATTCAACAGAGCCCGTAATAAACATCTTTGTATGCAGCGGAATTACCTTGGGGTCAACCGCAACAATTCCCTTACGCAGAGTCTGTCCAGTTGCGGTAGTCATTGTGGTATAGGGAGGAAGGTAGGTATACGCCGTAGCCTCCATTTGTTTTCTGTAGGAATAGTGATAAACCGTTCCATCCTTTGAAGTAACCGTTCCGCCGATTCCTACATTTACTACCTCGTCCACGGGCTTTACAAGTACATCCTCGGTATATACAGCCTCATTTACCTTTTTTCCGTTTACGTACTTCACAAGATATGTTCGTGTTGCAGAGCCGTTTTTGCCCTCGCTGACAATTTCACGTGTTCCCTTTGGGATTGTATCAATACCGTTTTCAACCGTCGAATATGCAACTGGCTCTGTTCTGATTTCGGTCCTGAACTCCACCCTATCAACAGTTATATGTGCCTTTGTGTCAAGAAGGACATCTGAATCAAGATTGACAATATCGCAGTACTCAAGGTCAACCCCTGCATTGTCAAGAAAGGTCCCGCACTGTGTTTCATCGGTAAAGTAAAGCAGCTGCCTTCCCATATGATTGAGTTCGACACACACAGGCTTATCCGCCACATCACACACGGATGCTTCCTTAATTCTCACAAGAAGCATATCCTTTCCTTGTGAACCACACACAAGAGACTCGTCAAAAGCATTTCTTTGCAAAATATCTTCTTCTACCGCCTGTACGTAAAACGGCATCAACACCGACATCATCAGCGCTATACAGCAAATTACCGTCACAACTACAGCAGATGTTTTCATTTTATTAACAATCAATGCCATTCTCCTTTCAAAGCCATTTTTAAAGAATCGGTCATTTTCCGACCGGCTGAGTATCTTAACACAAAGGATTACCGCTGTCAAGGCTTTTAACAAAATATTCACGACTTTTTACTAATATATTATTCAACTATGCCGATTATGAGTGTTATTTCGTCTGTTTTTGGCGAAAAAGAGACCTGAAGCAAATTCACCCTGCTTCAAGCCTCAAAATTATTATGATTTACAACTACTTAATAATTCCCGATTTACCGATTATATCCACTATTTTTTCAAGCTCCTGCGGCTCTTTTACAAGAGCAAAGCGCACATAGCCCTCGCCGTTTTCACCAAAAGCAGCACCGGGAGTACAGATAACGCCCGTCTTTTCCATAAGCAGATTACAAAATTCCACGCTGTTTTTATACCCTTCGGGAAGAGGCGCCCACACAAACATTGTTCCCTTGGAATCAGGCACGTTCCATCCGATTTTTCTGAAGCAACCGCAAAGCGCATCACGTCTTTTCTGATATTCAACCTTCTGTGCTTCCACAACACTTCTGTCAAGCTTCATTGCCGCAATTGCACCGTACTGAACAGGCTTGAACACACCGAAATCGTACTGGGAACGAAGGAGCTTTAAGGCATCGATTACTTCCTTATTACCTACGGCAAAGGAAATTCTTGCACCTGTAATATTGAAAGACTTGGAAAGAGAATAAAATTCTACACCCACATCCTTTGCTCCTTCAAGAGACAGGAAGGAAAAGCTCTGATTGCCGTCATAAATAATATCAGAATATGCGTTATCGTTGATAATTATAAAGCCATACTTCTTTGCAAGCTCAATAATTTCAATATACATTTCCTTTGTTGCAACGGCTCCGACGGGGTTTGAAGGATAGGAAAGAATTATAAATTTCGTTCTTTTAAGAATATCCTCGTCAAGCTCATTCAGCTTTGGCAGATAATTATTCTTTTCAACAAGAGGGTAAAACTGCATATCCGCCTCTCCGAAATATGCGCCAACCTCAAAAATGGGATATCCGGGATCAGGAAGCAGCACCACATCTCCCTTGTCGCAAAGTGCAAGACCTATATGTCCTATTCCCTCCTGAGAGCCGTTAACTGCCGTAATTTCGTCAGGTGAAATATCAACGCCGAAGCGTCTTTTATAGTATTCAATAAAGGTATCTACAAGCTCAGGAAGCTCGGCAAGTGCATACTTATAGTTTTCAGGCTCCTTGCAGGCATCGGAAACCGCCTTCATAACATCAGGATGTGGCTTAAAGTCGGGTGTGCCGATGGAAAGATTGTATATTGTTCTGCCCTCATTTAAAAGCTGCTGTTTTTTTTCATCGAGACTTGCAAAAATACCTGTCTGAAAATGGTTTAATCTTTGTGCTTTTGCTGTTTTCATTTTTAAGCCCTCTTATGTATATTTATCTATTTTCTACATATATATAAAGGTGTTACCTTTTCATACCTGTATATTATACGCCCCAAACACAGCCTTGTCAAGTAAAATACCTTCAAAATAATAACAAAATGTTTTCAAAAATTACATACGCCGTTACAGTGCTTCTGTTACATTAGTAATGTAAACAAACAAGGAGGTTATCATTATGTCAATTGATATGTCCGCACTTAATAAAATTTCCTACGGTCTGTTTTTGCTCACTTCAAAGCTGGGCGACAAACACAACGGCTGTATTATAAACACGGCAATGCAGTTAACAGCCGACCCCGTCACCTTTTCCGTCGCCGTAAACAAGCACAACTACACCCACGATATGATATTAAAAAGCGGTTTGCTGAACATTTCCGTTTTATCGCAGTCGGCGCCCTTTGAGTTGTTCAAGCACTTCGGCTTTCAAAGCGGCAAAGACACTGACAAATTTGAAGCTTTTTCCGATGCATCAAAAAGCAGCAACGGTCTTTATTATCTCACCAAGTACTGCAGTGCCGTTATAAGCGCAAAAGTTGTACACACCATTGACTGCAATACTCACACGCTGTTTATTGTAAGCCTTACCGATGCCTTTATGGTAAGTGACGAAGAGCCTGCCACCTATGACTATTATCACAAGCACATAAAGCAAACGCTTAAACCTTCTGAGCAAAAGAAGACAGGCTACGTATGCAAAATCTGCGGATACATTTACGAGGGCGAGCCGTTGCCTGAGGATTTCATCTGTCCTCTGTGCAAACATCCCGCTTCTGATTTTGAAAAGCTGTGATTTTTTCAACGATATATCAGTCGTTTTCCGTAAAGCATTGTGGTATTAAATAAGTAAGGGTCTGTAGCAAAACGATTGTTACAGACCCTGCATTTGCGTATAATCTACAATTTTTGTAAGCGTCGAGTCCACATCGACCATTTATTTTTGTAGTAAAATGCCTAAAAAAGCTAAAAACCCTCAGTTTTGTATACGCAAAACAGCTCCCCTTACACAGGGGAGCTGTTATTTATACAATGTACCGATACTCTCTCTTTGAGCACAGTTTTGTCATTAGTCTGAAGCACTTCTTTCGAAGTGCTTTTTCTGGCAGCGGAACTAGGATTTGAACCCAGACAAACAGAGTCAGAGTCTGTCGTGCTAACCGTTACACAATTCCGCTATGGTGCTGTTTGCAAGCTTCCTCACTCACAACGTCAATTATTCTATCATAATAATTTCTGTTTGTCAATACTTTTTTTAAAAAAATATTATTTTTTTGCGTTTGTTTTTTCTCAAAACATCTTGACAAAATCTTTTAGTTGTGCTAAAATAACCGAGTAGTAAACAAGGCCCGTTGGTCAAGCGGTTAAGACATCGCCCTCTCACGGCGAAAACATGGGTTCGATTCCCGTACGGGTCACCAGTAAAAGCACTTCGAAAGAAGTTCTTTTTTTACACCGGGACACAATTTTAATCTATGTGTAAAAACAAGGAGCACCCCAAGCTTTGGGATGCTCTGATTTTTGTTATTCTGATTCGGGTGATGAAGGTGCGTCTACAATCTTCTTAATCATTAAGTTACCAATATAGGAAGGAAGTATAACGCTGACTTGTTCTTCGAAGAAGGTTGTAGAAGTGTAGTTAAATGCACTCCGCTGTTTTCATTTGCGTTTCTTCATAGAGCATATAAACAAAGCTTTCGCTGCCGTACTCGCAAGCTACATACTTTTCCATACGATACTTAAAAAGCTCCATAAAATGAAATAACGCACCTATTACGATGCGTCTGCAATCTTATTAAACAAGCTTGCTATTTCATCCAAGCGGTTGATTAAAAACCGTTGCTTTAGGATAGAGCGAAAACATCCGCTCCACTCAAATACAGATCGTTTCCTACATAAACAACAGCTTCTTCGCTTGCGTTGAGGATATCCTGCGCTGAAACCGCGGATACTTCAACTTCTGGGGTTGAGTAAGTTTTCTTCATAAGAAAAATCCTCCTACCTAATTTTTATACCTCATTTTACACCTTTTGCATCAAAAAGTCAATTGTCATTTTTTACAAAAATTTGACAATCATTTATGGTATTTTGCACAAACGAGATATTGTTAAACTTTTTTGAGATAACTTTGTTAACAAATCTGTTTTTCGGTTGACATTTTTGGGTTATCTGAATATAATATTTAACGTGTTAATCATTAGCGCGTTAATTATTATTAAGGGAGGCTTTGAATTTGGCTGACAATTTTGACAAGGAACGTGCGCACAATACCTTTTTTAGTATGCTTCAGACAGACAGGCTTCACAGGAGCGTTGTTGAGGATTTTCTCTCGGTTTTCGGCATCCACCGAAGCCAGCATATGATGCTCCTTTATTTATCAAAGGAAGAAAACTGCTTAAGTCAGAAGGCAATTGCAGAGCATTTCAAAATCAGCCCTGCGGCAGTTACCGTCACTCTGAAAAAATTAGAGGACGGCGGATATATTTCAAGATACACCTCCGAGCAGGATTCAAGATACAACAGCATCCTTCTGCTTGAAAAGGGCAAGGATATTGTTGCAAAATCAAGACAGCTTTTTGAGGATACCGACAAAGCAATGTTCGACTGCTTTACACGAGAAGAATACGATGTCTTTGAAAGGTGCATCGGTAAAATGATGACAGGACTTCAAGCCTTTAAGGACACTCACAACGTACCCGATTGACTGGAAAGGAAGGATACATTATGAAGCGTTGGTTCAAATACATTAAGCCCTATCTTCCCTACTTCATACTCGGTCCTCTTTGTATGATAATAGAGGTTCTGGGCGAGGTTTTTATGCCCCGTCTTATGGCAAGAATTATTGATACTGCCGTTGTGGAAAACACAGCAACAGGCAACTGGAAGGGAGTGCTTTTCATTTCGGCTGGAATGATAGTGCTTGCCCTTATAATGATGTTAGGAGGCGTGGGAGGTGCATACTTCGGTGCAAAAGCATCCGTAAACTTTGGAGCAGACCTTCGTCTTGACGTTTACAGAAAAATACAGAAATTTTCTTTTGCAAACATAGACAAATTCAACACAGGCTCGCTTGTTATCCGTCTAACCAACGACGTAACACAGCTCCAGAACTTTGTCAATATGCTACTTCGTATGTTTCTGCGCTCTCCGGGTATGCTTATCGGTGCCGTTATTATGGCTATACGCATAAACGGAAGGCTTGCTCTCATACTTGCAATAACCATTCCCATAATGCTGTGCTTTATCGGCGTTATTATAAAGGTAGGCTTTCCCCGTTTTGGAAGAATGCAAACAAAAATTGATGCTCTTAACTCAACGGTACAAGAAAACCTCACCAACATCCGTGTGGTAAAAAGCTTTGTACGTGAAGAGCACGAGCAGGATAAATTTGAAAAAGCAAACAGAAACTTAAAGCAGGCAGGCATCCACGCCATAAGCGTTATGATTTTTATGTCTCCCCTTATGATGCTCCTTATGCACCTGACCTCCATTGCCGTTATATGGTTTGGTGGCGGACAGGTTATTGTGGGAACAATGAGCGTTGCTGATTTATCCTCATTTATCACATATATCACCCAGATTCTAATGTCTCTTATGATGTTCTCAATGCTATTTATGAGCACCAGCCGAGCCTTTGCTTCGGGTAAGAGAATATGCGAGGTGATGGACGAAAAAATCGACCTTGACGATGCTCTTTCCACACGTAAGGACAAGGAGGTTACAGAGGGCACCGTAGAATTCAAGAATGTTTCCTTCCGCTACTACAAGGACAGTGAGGAAAAGGTGCTTAACAGCATAAATCTTGTCATTCCCGCAGGTAAAACGGTGGGCATTATCGGCTCAACGGGAAGCGGAAAAACAACTCTTGTTTCACTTATACCCAGACTTTACGATACAGATGAGGGCGAGGTGCTTGTTGACGGCATCAATGTCAGGGAATATTCACTTAAAAACTTAAGAAACGGAGTCGGTATGGTGCTTCAGAAAAACGTGCTGTTTTCGGGAAGCATAAAGGACAATCTTCTTTGGGGCGACGAAAACGCAGACGATGAAAAAATCATCAATGCCGCAGAAAACGCACAGGCTCACTCCTTTATTTCCTCCTTCAAGGACGGCTATGACACCGAGCTTGAACAGGGCGGAAGCAATGTTTCGGGCGGTCAGAAACAAAGACTGTGTATTGCAAGAGCGCTTCTCAAAAAGCCGAAAATACTTATTTTGGACGACTCCACCAGCGCCGTGGATACTGCAACCGAGGCAAGAATCAGGCACGCCTTTGCAAACGAGCTTAAGGATTCTACAAAAATCATCATTGCTCAAAGAATAGGTTCTGTAAAGGATGCTGATATGATTGTCGTTGTAAACGAAGGCGAAATCACAGGTATCGGAAACCATTCAGAGCTTCTTGAAAGCAACAAGGAGTATCAGGAAATCTACTACTCGCAGGTTGACGGAAAGGAGGACAAGTAAATGGCAGGAAGAAACTTACAGGAGCTTAAAAGCCGTTACAACAGTACCTCCTCAAAATTCGGTGGTCCGGCAGGACCCGGCGGTGGCGGCCACAGAGGACCCGGAGGAGCTGCAATGCGCGGTGCTTCAAAGCCCAAAAACGTAATGCCTACCGTAAAGCGCCTTTTTGCATACATTTCCCAGTACAAGGCAAAGCTGATATTTGTTATATTCTGTATGGCTCTCAGCACAGGCTCAACTCTTGTTTCGGGATATATGCTAAGACCCGTTATCAACAACATTGCAGACTTAGAAACATCTGCCGCAGACAGAATAAAGTATCTCATAATTATGCTATCAGTTCTACTTGCAGTTTACTTTATAGGCGTTGCTTCAACATACATTCAGAGCAGAACTATGCTTCGCATCTCTCAAAGTGCCATTGAAAAGCTGAGAAACGACCTTTTTAGAAAGGTTCAGCGCTTGCCCTTGCGCTTTCACGACAACGAAAACACAGGCGAAATTATGAGCCGCTTTACCAACGACGTTGACAACATCGGTATGATGCTTGACTCAACAATTGTAAGCCTTGTATCGGGAAGCGTTACACTTGTAGGTACTCTTTGTATGATGCTTTACACCAACGTATGGCTTTCAATTATCATTCTTATATGCACTCCCATATTTCTCAAGGCAGGCGGAAAGATTGCTTCCTCAAGCAGAAGGTTCTATTCTGCACAGCAGGCTTCCTTGGGTGCTGTAAACGGCTACATAGAAGAGTCAGTTACGGGTCAGAAGGTTGTTAAGGTTTTCAACCACGAAGAAGCTTGTATAGACGAGTTTGCACTTCTTAACGACGATTTGAGACGAACCCAGATAAATGCCAACTTCTTCGGCGGCATTATGGGTCCCGTTATCGGAAATATGAGTCAGGTCAGCTACAGCATAACTGCGGGAGTTGGAGGTATTTTATGTGCCTTAGACAAATTTGACATAGGCGGTCTTACCGTTTTTGTAAACTACGCAAGGCAGTTTTCCCGCCCCATAAACGAAATTTCAATGCAGATGACAACAGTTTTCTCGGCTCTTGCAGGTGCGGAAAGAGTTTTCGCGGTAATGGACAAAGAGCCTGAAAAGCCCGACGGTGAAAACAGCGCGGCAATGCCAGATATGAAGGGACACGTAATTCTCGACAATGTTTCCTTTGGCTACGTTCCTGAAAAGACGGTGCTTAAAAACATCTCGCTGTACGCAAAGCCTGGTCAGAAGATAGCCTTCGTAGGCTCGACAGGCGCTGGAAAAACCACCGTCACAAACCTTCTCAACCGCTTCTATGACATTGACGAGGGCGCAATTACAATTGACGGAATCAACATCAAGGACATTAAGCGCGACGACTTAAGAAAGAACATCGCAATGGTGCTTCAGGACACCCACCTGTTTACGGGCACGGTTATGGAAAACATCCGTTACGGCAGGCTTGATGCCACAGACGAGGAAGTTATCGCCGCCGCAAAAACGGCAAGCGCACACTCCTTTATTATGCGTCTTTCCGACGGCTACAACACGGTACTTGAAGGAGACGGCGCAAATCTTTCTCAGGGTCAAAGACAGCTTTTAAATATTGCACGTGCGGCTCTGAGCAAGGCACCAATACTTGTTCTTGACGAAGCCACAAGCTCGGTTGACACAAGAACAGAGCGTCACATAGAGCACGGTATGGACAGACTTATGAAGGACAGAACAACCTTTGTAATTGCACACCGTCTTTCAACGGTAAGAAATTCAAACGCTATAATGGTGCTCGAAAACGGCGAAATTGTGGAAAGAGGCGACCACGACGATTTACTGTGCCAGAAGGGCAGATACTACGAGCTTTACACAGGCAAAAAAGAGCTTGACTGATATTGTAAAAGCTCAAAGATTCACATAAATATTAAAGGGGCACTCCTAAATTGTGGAGTGCCTCTCGCCTTTCATTATCAATCATTTTTTAAGCAGTATGCTTACCGCCTTGTATGCAATTGCAAGACCTGCCGCAGGGGGTACAAAAGCGCTGCTTGCAGGGGTGCTTCTTCTTGTGTCATCCTCACCATCGGGCTGAAACAACGGTGTTTTCGGTTCTTCCTCGGAATAAACAACCGTCAGCTTTTTTATGCCGTTTTTCTTGCACAGCCCTCTCATCACCCTTGCAAGAGGGCAGACTTTTGTTTTGTAAATGTCCGTAACCGTAACCTTTGTGGGGTCAAGCTTGTTACCTGTTCCCATAGAGCTGATAACGGGAATTCCAAGATCGCAGCAGCGCTTGACAATTTCAATTTTTGCACTTACCGTATCAACGGCATCTATAACAAAATCGTACACGGAAAGGTCTATTTCATTTGCATTTTCGGGAAGATAAAACATATTGAAGGTATGACATTCAATGTCGGGATTTATCTGCAAAAGACGCATTTTCATAGCCTCGGTTTTATTCTGACCCACATTTTCTTCAAGGGCAATAACCTGCCTGTTTCTGTTGGATACGCTTACCTTGTCATTGTCCACAAGGTCAATTTTTCCAACACCGCTTCTTGCAAGTGCCTCGCATACGTATCCGCCCACACCGCCTACACCAAAAACTATTACTTTTTTGTGTGACAGGCTTTCTACGGCATCACTTCCCACCAACATTTCAAAGCGAAGAAATTTTTCACTCATCTGACTTTTCCTCCTTTACAGGAAAGGTGTTTCTTTTCTTTTTTCTGCTTGTGTGCCGTCTTGACGGACGTCTTGATTTGGACTTTCCAAAATATTCCCTTGTTTTTTCGTCAAGTATGTAAAGCTGCTGGCTGACAGAAAATGTTTTCTGCGGAGTTTCGCAAACCTTGATAACCGCCATAAAAGAACCGTCCTTTTCACAGCAGCCTTCTATATGATATTTACTGTTGCCGATACGCTTGGGCTTTTCAAGCTTCATTTTTTCTCCGCAGCAGGGACAGGCAGGGCGTGTGATAAAGCCGTTTGCCCATATGTCGTCTCTGTTTTTGATGTGGCGGAATTTACGCTTGACAAGCACTCCTGCGGTTTTGTCCCCCTTTGATTCACAAGACGGCAAATATTTTATATTCTCAATTCCTTTTTTCAAATCCAGATGCTTGCACACCGCCGCCGTGTACTCGGCATCGTTAAGGGCATCGTGAAGCTGCTCGTCCACCGTAATGTCAAAATAATCAAGTGCAAAGGACAGCGCATACTGCCTTTTTTCAAGCCCCATCTGACTGCAGAAAATCATCTGCAGGTTATAGTGACTTGGTATCCACTTGTCGTCAAGACCGTGAAAGGCGTGGTTGTTGCGCAATATCCTTACGTCATCATAGCCCCATATAAGAAGCACAAACTCCTGCCCGCACCATTCTCTGAAGCTTTTCATTACTTCCTCAAAGCTTTCACCCATATCAAGCATTTCGTCGGTAATACCCGTAAGCTGTTTTATGACCTTGTTCATTGATGTCAGGCTTACAGGCTTTATTATTTTTCTAAAGGCAGAAAGGCGCAGGGCGTCCTGAGACAGCTTTACTGCACCTATCTGTATTATTTCGTTTTTCATACATACGCCGTTTTTACACAGCACCGCCTCGCCGTATCCCGGCTGATTCCACTCCATATCAAGAACTATATAATTCATTTTACGCTCCTGAATTTTTATCATTGGAATCAGTATAACATATTTTTATTATGGTTTCAACGTTTTTTCTGTATTATTTTACATATTTTTGTTCTGTCCGAAATTTTCCGACACTACAGCCCTTCCCATTCTTTCGCAAAGCTCCTTTGCAGCCTCAAAGGACGCCGCCTCGCTGACAATTTTAAAGCCTCTCACTCTTCCGGGTATTACCGTCACGGTTCCCGTTGAGGTTTGTACGGAAACTCCGCTTTGCCGTCTTTGTCCCGTCCCGTAAAGACTACACAATCTTTCCATTGAGTGCGCTCTGCTCTTTTCGCCAAAGTAGGTATCGGCATATATTTCAAATGAAAACAGCGACGATTTAATGTCTGCAACACTTGTGCCGCTTATCTCCACAAGGCAAAGAAAAGCACACAGACAAAAGCCTGCGTCACGGCACACAAGAAAATCCGGCATTTTAGCTTCAAGAAAAGCGTTTTTCAACGAAAGCGTATCTATACATTCTGCACCGCCCTTTTTGGCTTCATATTCAAATGCCAAAGGACCGATTTCGCTGATATATGCTTTGGTCAGACCAAGATTCGCCGTATTTTCCGAGTACAATGCACAAAGGCTGTGATTAAAATCAATTCTGTCTGTGCCATCGTTAGCAGTAAAGCCTTCTTCTTCCATTTTTACGCTTATGCTTTTTGAAGGGTTGTTTTCCCTTACTTTGCAAAAGCTTTTCAGAACACGGCTTACAAGGTGGCTTCTTGTATTTTCCTGACCATCAAATGAAATATCAAATTCAAAGCCAGGCAAACCGCACAGCATACTTTTTATGCTTTGTGTTAGTGCAAGTGCATACATTTCTTCGGCACAGTGCATTTTTACAATTCTGCACTCACCTTGCCTGCCGAGAACATCTTTCCTCGTTATGACGGCATACTGCTTTGATATTTTTCTTTCAAGGCTGTCAGGTATTTTTTCTCCCGAAGGTGTTAAAAGCTCGATTTTTACTTTTTCACCAAATTCTGTAATAACTGCCGTTATATCACATGGATAATACACCGACATAAAAAGTCCGACGGAATAATCAGCTTCTCCGAAATCAAGTATTGTTGCTTTTTCCCCGAAAGCTTCGACAAAGCTTTGCTTCAACTTAGCATTTTTGCACACAAGACCAATACTTACATTCCCTTTTTTCTCGTTTTCAAGGAATTTATAAAGACTTAACGCAAAGCTTTTTACATCCTGCGAATTGTTACCGCACATTACCGTTCCGTCTTCCACAAACATATTACCGCCGTCCTTTGCCAAAGAATTTTCCACCATTGTACCGTCGCTGAACACTATAGTGTTTTTTTCAAGCACCGAGCCTTCCTTTATCACACATCCCTCTGCCACAACACACCCCTGTGCAATTATGCAGTTTTCTCCTACTTTGACATTATCAGACAAAATTGCACCATCAACAAAACTTCCCTTTCCTATGCTTACGCCGTTTCCTAGCACACTTGCCGATACCGTACAGTCCTTTTCCACTCTGCAGTTATCACCGCACACAAAGCCATTGTCAAAAACAACATTGCTTCCTATAACTATGTTTTCTCCCATATAAACCTTATCTCTTGCATCAATGCCTACACTTTTCAGCCTTTCCGAAAAGTGTTCGCCCGTCTTTAATGACAGAATTTTCCCTCTGCAGGCATCAATGTTGCATTTGCGGTAATCTTCAAGGCTTCCGATGTCGCACCAGTATCCACCGCAAACCACTGTTCTTACGTCATAGCCTTCATTTATAAGCTTTGGGAACAAATCCTTTGAAAAATCGCAAGCTCTGCCGTCAGAAATACGGTCAAGCACCTTTTTTGACAGCACATAAATTCCCGTGTTTACAACATCCGACACCACCCTTTTCCACGGTGGCTTTTCAAGAAGCTCATTAACTTTACCATTACTGTCGCACAGCAAAACGCCAAAGGACGTAGGATTGTCAAGGTGCTTACTGACTATTGTGACATCAGCTTTTTGCGAGGTATGAAGCTCAATTATTTTCTTAAGGTCAAAGTCAAATACTCCGTCTCCCGACAGCACAAGAATATTATCCCTGCAAGAAAAGCAGCATTTCTTTACACCGCCTGCCGTACCGAGAGGACTTTCTTCAAGGACAAGACGGGTGTTTTTATATTTTTTTGTACACTCTGCCACTTGCTGCCATTTGTAATGCGCCGATACCGCAATATCCTCTATTGCAAGTCCTTCAAGCTTTTCAAGAGTTATGTCAAGAACGCTTTTGCCGAGAATTTTCATCAGGGGCTTTGGAACTTTATCCGTAAGGGGTGCAAGTCTTGTGCCGAAGCCTCCCGCAAGAACAACGGCGCTTATGTTTTTTTCTTCCATATTATCAAGCTCCTTCCTATGTAATGCCTTTATGCTTTACACTTTTTCGGCAACTATTCATTTTTGCAACAATGTTTACAAATTTTCACCCTCAAAGGGCAAAAAAACTATTGAAAAATCACTTACTTTATAGTACAATATGATAGGAATAAAAAATGTGCGCCCTCAGTCGCCGAAAGGATGGTCTAACCTATGAAAAACAAAAGATTGGGATTGCTTTTTTCCGCTTTGTTGATTGCACTTTTTGTATGCAGTTTTCTTTGCTTTGCAGAGCAAGCTGTATTTACACAGCACAAGGTTGTGTTAAGCTATGACAAGCAAGCAAACACAATTGATGCAGATATTTTCATTTCAAAAGGTACGGCAATAGTTGGATACTGCAGCTTCACCTATGACAGCAGTGTTCTTGAGCTTGTCGATGTAAACGGAAATGCTCTCAAGGCAGGAAGCGTTCCATCCTTCAGCGAAGACGGAAGCATATATCTTGACGACGTTATAACAGCCCACAACGGTGTTGTTATAACTGACATCGGCAAGGGCACACCTACACTTATCAATCCTGAGGACGGCTATTTTATGTTTGCCTGGTTTCTTCCCGGAA
The DNA here is from genome assembly GCA_045646465.1 of Eubacteriales bacterium. Taxonomy (GTDB): domain Bacteria; phylum Bacillota; class Clostridia; order Oscillospirales; family CAG-382; genus UMGS1387. Next base: position 15,392 of record JAZRKT010000132.1, read on the forward strand.
GTATACCCAACATAAATGCCGACGACGGTG
>JAZRKT010000133.1:0-6136 GCA_045646465.1 Eubacteriales bacterium
TGTCCTGCTCCTGTTGATAAGAAGACATTGGACGAGCTTGGAATTACTCACGTAGAAGAAAATAAATAAGCTGGAGATACGGTGAAAAAACCCGACATTTGAAAGAATTATTCGGATGTCGGGTGTCTTTGTATTTAAGGAAGGACGGAATTTTAGTGAAAAAGCTTTTAGCAATTATGATTGATGCTTTGATTTTTTTCGGCGAAAAGGAATTGTCTACATATTTCGCAAAGGCTTGTCGCACAGACTTGCCTTTTTTGTTTTGCCGTCGAAAAGTGCTTGCAGTAAGTTCTTTGCCACGAAAATGCCCGACCGAAAAGACTTGAAAAAACAACTGTATCGGCGTTATAATTTAGTTGAAATAACGATACGGGAGGTTTTACCAATGAAAGAAATGCCAAAGGCAAGCTTTGTATGTACGGGAGAAAACGCACTTGAGCTGTCGGGCGCAATATGCTGTAGCGGACGTCTGATGAGATACTTCAACGAAAACGGATTTTCCACGGGAGGCTGTTACTCGTGTATAGCACCGTCAAAACAGATAGAGATACTTAAAGAGCGTATAATAAACCTGTGCTCCTGTAATGATGTGGTAATGACAATCGGCTGTGAGGGATTCAGACAATGTGATGTGCTGCCCGATTTGCTGTGCGAAATCTCCGACCGTACCGTAACACCCTTTGTAAATACACTGTGCGGCGGCGAATATGTTGATGCCGTCACAAAAAAAACGATCAGATGCTTTCCGTCACGTGCTACGGCTGTTATGTACGGAAAAAGCCTTGTTCTCAATCTGCCGAGTGATGTTACAACGGCTCTGGGACGGCTGTCGGTTATAATGAATTCTCTGGGATTTGTGGTCGACTCGGCGGGGAATAAACGTCCCTTTCAGTCAACAAATCTGGGCGAACTGGTTGCTGATTATTACTGCACAAGCAGTTTTCAGGACTAAATCACTTGTAGTTAATAAATAAAATAATAATTGTTCATCGAATGTTAAACAAGTTTGCTTAATTTCGGAATATAATTAACGTAAGCAAGAGATTTGTTTAACAAATTGCGAATTCACATAGATTTAATAACAGAAAGGATGAACAAAAATGGGACTTAAAATTCTCATAGCAGATGACGATACCAATATCTGCGATTTATTGAAGCTTTATCTTGAAAACGAGGGTTATGAAATCGTAACCGCAAATGACGGTATCAAGGCGCTGTCTGCATTTAAAATTTATGAGCCCGACCTTGTACTTCTCGACATTATGATGCCCAGAAAGGACGGCTGGCAGGTTTGCCGCGAAATCCGTGAAATGTCCTCAAAGCCTATCATTATGGTAACAGCTAAGGGCGATGTGTTTGATAAGGTGCTTGGTCTTGAGCTTGGCGCAGATGACTTTATCACAAAGCCCTTCGATATGAAGGAAGTAAGCGCAAGAGTAAAGGCAGTTCTCAGAAGATATTCCGGACATGATAACGACGACAGCGAAGTTATCAAGTTTGATAACCTTGAAATCAGCCTTCAGAAGTACGAGCTTAAGCTTGCAGGCAAGGCGGTTGACATTCCTCCCAAGGAGCTTGAGCTTCTCTATTTCCTTACATCCAACTACAACAGAGTATTTACACGTGACCAGCTTCTTGATAAGGTTTGGGGCTTTGATTACTTGGGCGACTCAAGAACGGTTGACGTACACGTTAAGAGACTGCGTGAAAAGCTTGAGGGCGTTTCCGATAAGTGGACTCTTAAGACTGTATGGGGCGTAGGTTATAAGTTTGAGCTTCTCCAGCAGTAAGATTTAACTTAATAACATTAAAGGGACTGTATCAAAACGCTTTTGACAATCGCGTTGTACCGTCCCTTGTTTTTATATTTAGTTTAATCTATCGAGAGGAAAACCCCCGGTGAGGGTTTTCCTCTTTGCCGTCCTTTGAAGAACGGCAAATTCACCGTTTCTGCGCTTTGTGAAGCATAAGGCGTTTCGCCGTCTGCGGACGGCGACTAAAGACGCTGTCTTTGAAAACTGCAAGCCTTTGAAAAGGATTGACCTAAACTTTGTTGTTCTGTTTTGCCACAGCTCTCTGTTTTTTTGTGTTTAATAGTCAGGAAACGGTATGTGTTGCTTCTTTTTTTAACACCTAAAATAACGGCTGTAAATGATTTTACCGACCGCCTGCGCTTCCTCCTCCGCCGCCCTCGGATGCCGAGCTGCCGTACTCTTCCTTGACAACCTCGCTGACAAGTGTTGCGGAAAGGTCTCCGATTGCGCCTATAAGGTCGCCCATACCTGCGTGAAGCAAATCAAGGTCGGTATATACGAAATAACCGCCTGAGCCGTCAGGTCCGCCAAGCCAAACCTCTGTTCCGATAACAGAAACGAAGAACATCGCATCCGGTGAGCCGCCCGTGTACATCTGTACAACGTAAGCCATATCCTCGCCGTTTATGTAATTGTCCACAACTTCATATGTGTAAATCTCACCGCCGCCTGTTGCTTCTTTAAGAATGTCGCCCAGCATACCGTTGAGAAGCCCGCCTGAGAACTTATCGAGAACACGCTTTACAAGTTCGATTGCTTCTTCCTCGGTGATGTAATCAATGCCTGCGGTGCCCGGAAATTCGGGAAATTCAAATACGGGAACGGTGTCCTGAGTGGGGTTTTCTATAGGTGTACCGCGTGTTCTTAAAACGTCGGCGTAAACGGTGTCGTCCCATTTGTAGCCCGTAGCCTCGGTGGGAGTGAAAATGTCTTTTTCCATACATACAAGATACTCTGCAACCTTTTGGTTTTTGTCCTGCAGAACCTTTGCGCTGTTTGCGGCATTTTCTCTGCCTTCCTTCCACCAGGCTGTTTTTGAGGTGTCCTCAAAGGATGCAGCTGCGGTGTTTCGGGCAATATATGAAAATTTGAGATATGCGTAAAGCGCGCTTACCATTTGGTCAAGATTTTTTTCGTTTGCTCCGCCTGCCGCCGTTACCTTGTTGCGGTAGTCGTAGTAAATTCCCAGCGAATCGTCCTGATATCTTATGGCGTACTCGGAAATCATTCTGTTTTCGGCAGCATCAATACCTGTTTTGAGTGGACCTATGCCTGAAACAAAGTCCCATACAAAGCCGCTTGCTTCAAGCATTGTTCCGAAAAGACCCATACCTGCTTTTATTGCATCGTCAACCTTGTCCTTGACGCTGTCTCTTGCAACTTCGCGCACAGCCGCCATAAAGTCATTGTCGGCAGTTGCAAATCTTTCAAAAACATCTGCTTCGTCGTAATCGCTGTCCTTGGCGTAAATTTCAAGTGCGGCTACGGCACGCTCGCTTTTGCCGAGAAAAACAAGATAGTTTTCCATTACGCTGACAAAGGTCAGAAATCCGTCAAGAATTTTTGCACTCGAATCTCCGAAGTTGTCGTACTGCTTACCCATTTCGGTGAAAACCTCGTCGGCAAGCTTGTTGAAGTTTTTCTTGTTTTCCTTCATTGCCTTCTGCACATTCTGTACGGCGTTGCTTTTCTGAAGCTTTGGGTGTTTCGCCAGCACTCTGTCCACAAACTGACGTGTTTTGATGTCCTTTATGTTGATATAATCGGTGACATCGCTTGTGTGCTCCTGGATGTCCATAAAACTGTCGTAGGCATCTGCGGAATCTGCGAGTATTTTGATAAACTGCTTGTCGGTTTCCTTGATTTCCTGCTGTGAAGGAGAAATGAAGGCTTTTGCGATAATTTCGGCGTAGCCTGCATCAACATAGTAGCTGTTGAAGTTTGCCGCCATCATTGAGCCCCATGCACTTGGCTCAAAGCTGAGAAGCTTGTTTGTACAGGAGGCAAAGGTGGCGCCTGTCATACCCACAAGATAGCCTCCCACGGACTGACCAACCTCGTCAATCCAGTCAAAGCCGAGATTTCTTACCTCGTTGTGTGCCTTGTTGGCAATTGAAATGGGGTTGTACATTGAAGAGGTGACGTGAATTGTTCCGTTTTCGGGCATAGCCTGAAGGTGAAACAGCTTTACGGCAAATTCAAAGGGAAGCCAGGTTACGCTGTTTTCGTATAAAACATCATATGGCGCCGTGTAAAGGATGTTGTCGCCTACATAAACAACAGAAACCTTGTTTGAGTTAAGCATAAAACGCACAATATGTCCTGTTGAGTCGGAAACATAGGCACATTCTGTCACCGTCTGATTGTATTCGTAGTTGTAGTCGCCGCCTGTAATAAGTGAAAAATCCTCTGCCTTTATGTAAACCTTGCCTGTGTCCTTTGCTGAGGACTGAAGTACCATAAAGTCGATGGGTGCGGTGTATGTGTTGTCGTATTCGTCAGTGTGAATTACCTCTAAGTTGTAGTAGCTTCTGCTTGGATATTCACCGTCATCGGCAAAAGCAGGTGCCGCGCACATAAATACTGTGCAAAAAGCAAGAATCAATGAAATGACTCTGTTTTTCATTACTGCTCATCCGCCTTTCCGAACATTGCCTCATTCAGCTCATCCATAGCACGCTGATATATAATGTTGTAACCGCTGTTGAAGCCTCCACATACCGCATCGGCAAATTCGGGAGTGTAATAGTTTCCTTGCCAGTCAATGGAGAATATGTGTTTTCTTGCGTATTGAATTTCAACGGTTGAGGTGCATCTGGGTGCATCAAGCACATACTGCTCCAGCATTGCAAGAAGCTGATTTTCGTCGGTGACAGAAACAGGGTCTATGCCAAGAAGCCAGAATTCAAGGTCGGGAGCCGTTATTGTATATGTAACGGAGGAAGCTCCGAACAAACCGTTTATGCTCTTTCTTTCTGCGTGAATGTAAGGGAGAACGGCTTTGGTGATGGGACCGTAGTCGTTTGAAAAATGTTCGTTGCTCATCATATCCTTGATGTAATTGGGAAGCTCGTCATAGGCGTTCTGTGTGCCTTCAAGCTCAAGGCTTCCGTTGTTGAGCGTTTCAACAACCTCTTGGCTGTGAAGATAAAGTGTGACATAGTTGCCTACGGCAAACCAGATAAAGAACAGCGAGCCGAAAATTATTATGTTGGCAATAATGAATCGGAGTATCCAGGGAAGTCTGCGCTTTTTGTTCTTCTTGTTCTTTTTGTGCTTTTTGCCACTGGCAGCATCACCGTATATGTCGGCAGGTAACTGAGGATCGTTGTACGCAGATACAGCTATCTGACCGCCCGAAACGGGAACAGGCGCATAAATGCCGTCCGCGGAAGTGTTAGGAAATGCAGTGGGAACAGGCTGATTTGAAGAAGGCACTGTATACTGACCGTCACCTGTATCTGGGTCGCACACGGGAATGGTGTTGTCCTCAGGCGAAGGCATTGTAACAAAGCTTTCGTATTCGGTTACTGAGGTAGAAGCGGGCTGAGGTGCGGGAACAGGCGCAGGTGCTGGTGCATATGGTGGTACAGGTGTAGGAGTTTGAATAACTGCCTGTGCGATAGGCTGAGGTGTGGGAACGGGTGTGGGAACTGCCTGTATCGGAATGTCTGGCTGAACAGGCTGGATAGGCGGAGTCGGTTGAACGGGCACATCGGGCTCAACCGGCTGTGTGTTCTTAATAATTAAGGAAGAAATGTTGAAACCGCATCTGGGACAGAAATTTACTTTTTCGCTGTCATTTTCGGTTCCGCATTGAGGGCAGAATATTCTCATAAGTAAAATCCTTTCAAATATAATATAATACAAATTTATTGTACTAAAATCTACATAATTTGTCAATAAAAAACGTCGTAAAATTTGCGCAATATAAAAATGTATAAAACTGCGAAATATAGGAAAAGATACGGTTGTACCGGATATGTTGCCCTCAAAGAAGCCGAAGGAAAACAGAGTACGATATATTTTCACAAATAATGCACGTCCGTTAAGGTGGGGTTTGTGATATTTTGACAAATCTTCAAAAAAATAAAAAAAGTCTTGACAAAGACGGTGCTGCTGTGGTAATATATACAAGCTGTCCGCGAGGGGAGCGAAAGAACGCACCGAGAAAAAAGAACTAAAAAAACTTAAAAAAGTTTTGAAAAAGTACTTGACAAGAGAGATACGGTGTGATATAATGACAAAGCTGTCCGCGAGAGCGGGAAGCGAACGGACCTTGAAAATTGAACAACGAAAGACGAGAAAACAAAGCCCTTGAA
>JAZRKT010000134.1:0-2541 GCA_045646465.1 Eubacteriales bacterium
TGGTTGGGTCAAATCTTACACCTGTAACTGTGCTGTCCCAGGCTTCAATGCCAGAAAGGTCAAGGCGGATGTTGTAATATCCGTCCTCATCGGGTGTAAGCTTAGACATATCAGCTTTTGCGGTAAGTGATCCACTCATACTGGGATTATCAGTTGTTGAGAAAAACATAATAAGAGTCTGATCCGTATTGCTGTCAAAATACTCCGTCTTAATTCTGATGTCAACCGCTTCATAAAGCTCAGCATCGAGATTAAGTCCAAGGCGTGTAAACTGAGGGTCGAAGTAACCATTTTCATTAATTTTAGACTCAAACACAGCAGAGCCTCCTGTAACGGTACCGACAGCACCGTTGATAATCCAGTTTTCAAGGTCGCCGTCTACCTCGAACTCATATTTAAAGGGAACTCTGTTTGCGATTATATCGTCGAAGCCGTCCGCACGGATTTTAACAACTACATTATCTTCGTCAACCGTATATTCGTATCCTGCTGTATAGTAGATGAACTTTAAAGGAATTACAACAAGACCGTCATAAAGCTCAATCTTCCTCTTAAGAGTAACCTCTTTGCCGTCAACAATAGCTTTGTCGCTTCCCACAACAAAATCAAACTGAGTACCATTATATGTTCTGAGAAGAAGCTTTCCGTCCCATCTATTCCACTCATAGTAAATCCGACTGAGACTGTAGAAGCCTGTGGAGGGATTTGCCGCTACATAGATTTCATCGTCTGTGAATTCAATTGAATTTTCATTAAAGGTTATGTCAATGCCGTCGATATTTACTGTGCTTGCGCCCACTATATCATCGGAAAGGAACTCTATAGTCTTGATATAGAATTTACCTATAGAACTGCGAGGATCAAATCTCAGCTGTCTTATATCGCCGTTCCACGTTGTAGAAGAACTCAGGTCAACGTAATAATCGTGATATTTGCCGTCGGCTCTTGTGTAAATATCAAATCTATTAACGCCTATAAATTTATCATCTGTATTTCCTAAAAAGAACATCTGCGCAGTATCAAAACTGCCCTCGTCAAGCTTCATTCTAATATGCAGGTATTTTGCTTCGTCTGCGCTGAAGAAGTTGTTTTCCTGAACACGCATATTAATGTGGCCGTCAGCAGTTGTTGTAGAACCCACAAGCGCTTTTTCTTTTCCATCATAAATAAGATCTGTAACATCAGCAAGAGTTGTCCATCTAGCACAGTCCTCAGAATTTTCGAAATCCCAGCTGATTACCTTGCCAAGTAAATCATAATCAATACCGCTTTCTTCTTCAAGGTAAAGCTTTCTCATAGGAATGGTCTTTGCGGGATAGAGGTATCCAAGCCTATCTTTCTGATTATCGGTAGGCTCAACGTCAATGTGCATTGAATCGTCCTTGCCTGCAACAGAAGAAAATACGTTTCTGTGTGCATCAAGGTAGCCGAACTGATTAAGTCCAACCGTTGGGAAAACATAGTGGCCTTCGCCGAATTCGTTCCAGGTGTTTGTTAAAATATTCTTTGTCAGGTATGAAGGAACGTCTCCTCTGTTTTCAAACATTGGAAGGTAAACGTCTCTAGACCATTCAAGTATTTCCTGAAAATCCTCGGCTGATGCAAGAGGTGTTCTTGTCTCAGACCAGCCTATGTTGTTAAAGCCGATGCCTGCACTTGGTGAATAGAACACATTTCCCGCATCGTATTCAGCCAGCATCTTTGTCTTCTGAAATTCTACATCATAAGCCATTTCGCCGAAATGATATGCCGCCTTTCCTTCGATGCCCACATATTTAAGCTCTTCATTAAGTGTCTTGCCTGCACTTGAATCGCTTATAAATATGATAATACCGTCATAACCGATTTTCTTCATTTCTTCGTTCATAAATTCTACAGCAGCCTTAACGCCTTCTTTACCACCCATAATTTCTCTGAAAGAATCGTATACGTGGATTGTGAGAACAGGCTTATTGTCAATGCAGAAATACCTGTCATCTGTAAAGTACCAGTCAACCCAGTAAGGCCAGATCTGGTTGTAGAATAAATCCTTTGTGCCCTTTGAACCGTTTTCCCACATAATTGTGAAGTCAAGCATATCGGAATACTTTGCATTGAAGTAGCCGTCGTGCAAAGCATCGTCAACAAGTCTTGGCTTTTTCATAAAGTCGGTGTGGTCGCCAAGAAACCAACAGAAACGTTGATAGTCATAGCCGTGCTCAGCCATAAACTTAATTTCCCAGTCGGAAACTTCAGGAATTCCTTCATCGTAGTAACCGATTATGGGTTCAAGCTCGCTGTAAGGAGAAATAAAATCCCAACCGAAGTGTGAGCCGTCACGCCACAGCGAGCAGACGCTCATTCCGCTGTACCATTCATCGTCATTTACCGGAACAGGTACAGGACAGTAGTCGGGATATTCGTAAGTGCGGTATCCCACAACATCATCAAACCAGAAAGCATCGCTGCCCTCACCTGTAATTGTAACACCGTTAACCTTGTCGGCATCAAACGGAATATCAAGGCACTTTTTGCCGTTAACCTTTACTACTGCAGTATTTT
>JAZRKT010000135.1:0-8015 GCA_045646465.1 Eubacteriales bacterium
TACAATGCACTTGTAAGTGCCGTAAATGCGGGAGCAGACGAGGTATACTTCGGCTTTGGCGAGTTTAATGCAAGACAAAATGCAAAGAACTTTACTGATGACGATTTGAAGCGTGCTTTGAAGCTTTGCCGTACTGTCGGCGTAAAATCCAATATTACCGTCAATACTCTTGTCACCGATAAGGAAATGCCAAGGGTGCTTGACCTTGTGTACAATGCCGCCTGCCTTGGTGCAGATGCCTTTATTGTGCAGGATTTGGGGCTTGCAAAGGCAATAAAGCGTGAGATGCCGTCGGTGTGCCTTCACGCAAGCACCCAATGTGCCTGTCATAACAGCGAGGGAGCACAAAGACTTGCTTCTCTTGGCTTTTCAAGAGTGGTGCTTGCAAGAGAAATGCCCAAAAGTGAAATAGAAAATGTTGTAAAGCTGGGTATAGAAACGGAAATTTTCGTCCACGGAGCTTTGTGCGTGTGCCATTCGGGAATGTGCCTTATGAGCTCGGTTATCGGAAAAAGAAGCGGAAACAGAGGCTTGTGCGCACAGCCCTGCAGACTTGCGTACACCCTTGACGGACAAAAGCATAAAAGCTATCCTTTAAGCTTAAAGGACTCCTGCCTCGGTACAAGAATGGAGGATATATTAGACCTTGGAGTTACAAGCCTGAAAATTGAGGGCAGAATGAAAAGCCCCGACTATGTTTACTCCACCACAAAAATATGGCGTGAGATTGTTGACGGCGGACAAAATGCAGATTCCACACAGATAAAACGCCTTGAAAATATTTTTTCGCGTGGAGGCTTTACCGATAAATATTTTTCGGGTGAGTATGTAAAAAACAACACAGATATGTACGGCATCCGGAGCGAAGAAGACAAAAACAACACAAGAATTGCCAAAAAGCAAGGTGAAGAATGTGAAACAAGAAGACGTGACATATCTATTTCCTGCACTCTTGAGGAGGGGAAAAACGCAATTATCACTGCTGTCTGCGATGAAGCAGAGGTGACAAGGATAAGTGGTTTTGTCTGTGAATCGGCAAAGGACAGACCAATAGACAAAGGTGACGTAGAGCAAGCACTGTCGAAGCTTGGGTCAACAAATTTCAGCTGTGCAAAGCCCGACGTCACATTAAAGGGTAATATTTTCCTTGCAAAATCAATGCTTAATGCGTTGAGACGAGATGTGATTTTTGCACTTGAAGAAAAGCTGACACAGCCGTGCAAGGTGGAACGGTTACAGTATTCGCTTCCTGTAAATACTCACATCAGAAAGCTTTTGGGGAAAATGGATATATTTGCAAGCTGTAACAGTACTGAAGCTGCAAAAAAGGCAAGGACTGCAAAATATATCAGTGTGCCTCTTGAAGAATTTTTAAAGTATGATATTGATAAAAGCCTTGAAAAGATACTTGAAAGCGGCAGCGTTCTCGGCATAAGATTTCCGAGAGTGGTTTTTGACAGCGAAAAGCAAATGCTGTCGGAGCTTGCAAAAAAGGCTAAAGAAAAAGGTGCTGTCTTTGCAGAAATATCAAATATCGGTCACATTGATGAGGCAAAAAAAGCAGGACTTTCGTTGTTTGCCTCGGTGGGAATGAATGTGTTCAACTCCGTAACGGCAGAGGTTCTGAAAAATGAAGGCTTTGAGCTTGTATGCCTGTCGCCTGAGCTTAACGAAGCACAAATACGTGATATAGTCCGTCCCGAGGGAGTTGAAATATGTGCCTTTGTAAAGGGAAGACTACCGCTTATGGTGCTTGAAAGCTGTATTTTCAAGGCATCTGATAAGTGCAGGAACAGCAATATACACGGTTGCGGAGTGCTTTGTGACAGAATAGGTAAGGAGTTTCGGGTGTACGGCGAAAAGCGTCTTGATGCAAAGACCTCCTTCAAGCCGTGCAGGAACATAATTGTAAACGCCGTTGAAGCGGATTTGCTTTCGTCAAGGGAAAAGCTTGATAAAATGAACGTAAAAACGGGACTTGTTTATATGTGGGAGTAAAAATGAAAATAGGGAATGTTGAGATAAAAAACGGACTGTTTCTTGCACCTATGGCGGGAGTCACGGACAAAGCCTTCAGGTATATGTGCAAAAAATACGGAGCAGGCGCCACCGTTACCGAAATGGTGTCGGCAAAGGCAATATGCTACGGCGACAAAAAAACGGGAAAGCTTGCCGAAATATACCCCGAGGACAGACCCTGCGGACTTCAGCTGTTCGGAAGCGAGCCTGACATTATGGCAAGGGCGGCAAAAAATGTGCTTGATATGTACAGCCCCGAATTTATAGATGTGAATATGGGTTGTCCCGCACCTAAAATTGTCAACAACGGCGAAGGAAGCGCCCTTATGAAAAAGCCCTCCCTGTGCTATGATATTGTTTATGCTATGAAAAAAGCTATCGGCGATAAGGTGCCGCTTACCGTGAAAATGCGTCTTGGATATGACAAAGAGCACATAAATGCCGTGGAGGTGGCATCTCTTTGTGAAAAGGCAGGGGCGGATGCTGTGTTTGTTCACGCAAGAACACGTGAGCAGATGTATATGCCTCCCGTTGACTATACCGTAATAAGAGATGTGAAAAGTGTACTTAAAATTCCCGTAATAGGCAACGGTGATGTAACGGGAGGCAAGGATGCAGTTTATCTTACAGAGCTTACGGGCTGTGACGGAATAATGGTGGGCAGAGCCGCCCAGGGGAATCCATATGTTTTTGATGAAATTTCGTGCTTTCTTGCAGGAAAAGAGTATAATGGGGTAAGCACCGAAGATAAAAAAGAGGACGTAAAACAGCACATCACTCTGCTTATCAAGGATAAGGGCGAGTACATCGGCGTGCGTGAAGCAAGAAAGCACGTTGCGTGGTACATTAAGGGACTGCCCGGCTCTGCTTCAATGAGAAACAGGGTAAATATGGCGCAGACAATGCAGGAAATGCTGTGTCTAATTGACGAGGCTTTTAATTGACGGCAAGCTTTTGGAGACTTTCTGCCGTGATGCTCTCAACAACCGAATAATCGGTGCAGGAAGCATATTTTTCTTCAAGAAGTGCGTGAAGAAGGCCTGCCTTTTCAAGGCATTTCAAAGCCTTTTCTTCAAGGGCTTTTGCGGTTTTTTCGTAATATTTTCTTTCCTTAGCTGACGGTGAAATAAAAGCGGTATCAGCAAAGCGTGCCGTGTTTACGATTTTACACTTTTTGCCCAGCCTGTCGCATAGCGACACAAGCTCGTCTGAGTGCACCGTCACCGAAACACCGCTTTTAGGAAAATACAAGCCGTCGATAACCGACGTGTCAAAGGGACTGAGGCTGACAATAACCTCAGCCTTCTTTTTTTGCGCCTGGTATAAAAGACGGTCAAAAAACATCTCGGAAAGGCGGCTTTGATAGTACGGCTGTTTTACGAAAATACAGTATTCTGCCATATCATCAAAGGTGCAAAAGCGCACTTTTCCCTTGCAGGATATTGCATTTAAAAGCACATCCCTTCGGCAAAACTTATTGTCTTCGGATATAATGCTTTTGGCGAGTCTGTCGGCACTTTTTGTGAGCTTGTCTGAAAGTATGCATCTGTCATAGTACCCTTGCAGTATTGTGCATATTTTTTGGCTGGCTTCAAGATTTTTATAAGCGTTTTTATAACACTCGGCTTTTTGGCTTGAAAGGTCATAAAGCTCATCTGCAAGGAGCGAAAGAGCCTCTGTATCCCAAGCCCTGCCAAGGTCGACAATTTCTTCGTATGCCCCTGCAAGCTTTGCTTCGACAGCGTGAGGACTTGTGCCGTCAACAATTGCGATTTTCTTTTTCTCCACCGTTATGCCGTCAAGTGAGTCGGGGTCGGAGGAACAGTGGTAATATGTTACCGCGTTTCCCGATTTTTCAAGGACCGCGGCGGCTTTTTTCATAAATGTGCTTTTTCCTACACCGGGACCTCCCTTTAAAATGTAAAGCCTGTTAAAGCTGTTTCGTGTGAAAATTGTACTGAACATACTTTCAAAGCCTTTATGTGTATTGGCGGCGGCAAAATAATGCTCCGATTTCCAATGTATATGGTTCATTGTTGCTTTCTCCTTTCCGTAGTTACTCATACTTTATGCTATGCTGTGAAAAGTTTCCTTGACAAGAAATGTTTTTTTGTGTATAATACCTTCGGGACCGGGGTGAACAGTCGCGCTGTGTACCGAGAGGTGCAGGTGAGGAAAGTCCGGGCTTCACAGAGCAAGGATAACGGATAACGTCCGCCGGAGGTGACTCCCGGGATAGTGCAACAGAGATATACCGCCGCTTTTTGCGGTAAGGGTGGAAAGGCGAGGTAAGAGCTCACCGGCGCAGTGGTGACATTGCGGCCCTGTAAACCCTATTCGAAGCAACACCGATATCGGAGAGCTTATGCTACGTCTGCTCGACGGAATCCTTAAGGTGGCAAAGAGCTTTATGGCAACACAAAGCCAAGATAGATGACTGTTCCAGACAGAACCCGGCTTACAGCCCCGATCCCTTACTTTTTCTTTGATAAAAAGAAAAAGAAAGCAAAAAGAAAATATTGTGGCAGGTAACTTAGGGATAAAGCAGAATTCTGATTCCCGTAAAGGTCGTCCTCGCACCAAACAACGGCGCAAGGACTACTTACTTTCTCTTTGCTGAAAAGAGAAAGTAAGCAAAGAGAAAAGATTGTCGCAGGCAACTTTGGGATAAAGCAGAATCCTGATTCCCGTAAAGGTCGTCCTTGCACCAAACAACGGCGCAAGGACTACTTACTTTTCTTTATAATAAAAACAAGGTGAGTACTAAATTCCATTCGGGCATCAGAAGCAAAACTTATAACGATAATATGGTCACGTATTGAAGTTCTTTTGCTTACTTTTCTTTCAAGAAAAGTAAGAGAAAAAAGCCATAGGAGAATGATACTTTGAAAATACTTGGTATAGACTACGGCGATGTCCGAGTAGGGCTTGCGGTGTCGGACGTAACGGAATTTCTTGCAAGCGGAATAGGCAATGTAAAGATAACGGGGATGAACAATGCGGTTGAGCTCGTTTGTGGCAAGATAAAAGAGCATAGCTGCGAGAAGATAGTCTTAGGGCTTCCGCTGAATATGAACGGCAGCTTTGGCGAAAAGGCGGAGAAAATAAAAGTATTCGGCGAAAAGCTAAAAGAGGCATCGGGACTTGAAGTTGAGTATGTAGACGAGAGACTTACAACAGTTATAGCCCACGGCTTTATGAACCAGACAGGCACTCACGGCAAAAAGAGAAAAGAATCGGTAGACACGCTGTCAGCGCAGATTATCCTGCAGAACTATCTTGACAGCAAAAGGAGATAGCAATGGAGTTTTCCACATCGAAGGCGATATTTGACTACTGCAGTCACAACGGAATAGAGATAACCGAGGAAAAGGCAGAAGAATTTGAGGTGCTGTCGGATATGTTGTGTGAATTTAACGCACACACTAACGTTACAGCCCTTAAGACAAAAGAGGACATAGCCATAAAGCATTTTGCTGACTCTCTTGCCGCCTTAAGATACAACCTTATAAACAGGAATGCCAAGGTAATAGACATCGGCTGCGGAGCAGGCTTCCCGGGATTGCCCTTAAAAATGCTGCGGGAGGACATTGACATAACCTTTGTTGACAGCACGGCAAAAAAGCTAAAATTCACAAGTTCGGTTGCTGAGCGCTTTAATATGAAAAATGTTGAGGTTTGTCCCGAAAGGGCGGAGGAGCTTGTTGCAAAGGGCAAGCGTGAAAAATATGACGTTGCGGTATCTCGTGCTGTGGCATCATTGCCTGTTCTTTTGGAGCTTGTGCTTCCGTATGTAAAGCCGGGCGGAGTTTTCTGCGCATATAAAAGCAGTCTTGAAGCGGATATGTCCAATAAGGACAGCGAGCTTTCAAAGTCCCAGAATGCTCTTAAAAAGCTTGGGGCAAAGGTTGAAAGCATCCTTGATGCAAGCCTTCCCGATATCAACGACCAAGCACAGAGACATTGCATTATTGTAATTAAAAAGACAGGCAAAACCCCTGCAAATTTTCCAAGAAGATATGCGGCAATAGTGAAAAGTCCGCTGTAGAATGCTGATAGCACTGGCTTTATGTATGCTTTGCATAGTTAAAAAATCCAAAAAGGAAAGTGCTCAAATGAAGAATTGTATTGTAACAGCAGTATTTGCAGTATTGGAACTTATAGTATATGCAGTTTTTAAGTTGATTTGAGTTTATGGCGTTTAACAATAAATATTTTCCCGACACGTTTCTCTTAATTTTTTGCACAGTCAGTTGTATAATTGAACTGTTCACCGTATGAAAGGAGAAAAGACGTGTCGGATTTTTTTGAAGAAAAATTTCAAAGGGCGGTGTTTGCCCCTGTAATCAAAATAACAAAGAACACCAAAAAGCCTGTGTTTGTATCGGATATTTCGCAAATCACAAATACTGCAGAGAAAGAAAAGACTGAAGAAAAGACTGAAGAAAAGGGTGCTTTTTTTGAAGCACACAATAAGGTACATAAGAGCACGCCTTGCACTGTTAAAAGCATTCCAGAGGTAAGCGGTATCGGATTTTTTGAAAACTCCCTTAAACGCCTTGTGCGGCTTGCTGAAAAAACAGGTTTTGAGGTTAGCCTTGAAAGACAGCAAGAACGTGAAAACAGCTTTTGCTATACAGTTACCGTAAAAAAGAAAACTACCAAAAGTAAAGTTGACAAAAAGGGCTAGGGAGAGTATAATGTAGGAAAACACTAATGACTGGAGCATAGTAATGATAGGCTTTCTTTCACGGATATTTATTAAGGATAGAGATAATTTTTCCGATGCAGAGGTCCGTTCAAAATACGGTTTTCTTTGCGGAATATTGGGGATTATTCTCAATTTTCTGCTGTTCTGCTTTAAAATGCTTGCAGGAACGGTAGCAAATTCTGTATCGGTGTGCGCCGATGCCTTTAATAATCTTGGCGATGCGGGCTCATCCGTTGTAACGCTTTTTGGCTTTAAGGCGGCGGCAATGAAGCCTGACTGTGACCATCCCTTCGGACACGGCAGGTATGAATACATATCGGGCTTTACGGTAGCTATACTTATAGTGGTAATGGGCGTTGAATTTGTAAAAAGTTCGGTGGAAAAAATACTTTCGTCAGACTCCGACAGTACGTTTTCCCTTGTAACAGCGGTAATTCTTGCTTTATCAATAGCGGTAAAGGTTTATATTTACGTGTATAATCGCGGCGTTGGAAGGAAAATAGATTCTCCTGCACTTGAGGCGGCAGGAACAGATGCTCTGGGCGACTGTGTGGCAACAGGAGTTATACTTGGAAGCTCGGTGGTGTCACATTTTACAAGCCTAAACCTTGACGGATGGTGTGGTCTTGCAGTTTCGCTGTTTATTATATATTCGGGCATAAATGCGGCTAAGGAAACGGTTGACCCGTTGCTTGGAAAGCCGCCAAGCCGTGAGTTTGTTGACGAGGTTACATCAATTCTGATGTCCCACGAGGAAATATTGGGAATACATGACCTTGTTGTGCACGATTATGCACCGGGACATATAATGATTTCGGTGCATGCAGAAATTTCCGATAAATCAGATCTTATACTGGCGCATGAGCTGGTTGATGACGTGGAGCAGGAAATCAGCACACGCCTTAAGTGTGAAGCAGTAATTCATATGGATCCCATTTCTACCGACAACGACCTTGTAAACGAAACAAAAAAAAGGGTGTCACAGACACTTTTGTCGTTACATCCCGCGATAACGCTTCACGACTTTCGTATGGTAGAAGGAAATAATCACACAAATCTGATTTTTGATGCCGTTGTGCCCTTTGATGTGAAGGACGAGGATGAGGGTATCAAAAAGAAAATTTCTGCACTTGTAAAGGAGTTAGATGAAAAATATAATGCCGTTGTTAAAATTGACAGAAAGATGGTCTGAATATGAGTAATATGACAAAAAAAGCCGAAACGGGCTGTAACTGCGACTACTGCGTTCATTATGACTGGGACGAGGAAGGCGAAGCCTACGAAT
>JAZRKT010000136.1:0-17651 GCA_045646465.1 Eubacteriales bacterium
AATTCCTTTTCGCCGAAAAAAATCAAAGCATCAATCATAGACAAACGGAATGAATCTGAAGCTGTTATAACACTTTTCAAACAGGCTTCTTTTTTCGTTTTCATCAGCGCTGTCAAATTCATTCCCTTCAATGTAGTTCCAAGAAAAGGTTGCTTCATAGTTGTCATAAAAAACTCTGTTTCTTGCCTCGTCATATTGCTGTTCACCGACAGCTGCTGAGCCCTCCTGGGATTCTATATAATATTTATGAGTGCCCTCCGAATCAATATGATATTCACCAAATAGAGGCTGAGTTAAAAGCTCACCGTTTTTCATATACATTTTTCCGTAAAAAATACCGTATTCATCAGCAGAAACCCTCACATAATTTGAACAAAAGTAAAAGGGCGTATTATCGGAGGCTGACACAAGCAGCTTTACATCAATATCTCTGTAGTAAATGTCATATCCGTCGCCGTATTCCTGCTCGGGAGCCGACACCTTTTCAACGGTGCGTTCATCGGAGTTTATACGGTAGTATTCATTATAACTGAATCTTCCGCTGCCGTCGTTCTCGCTTCTTACAAGCTCGCATATTCCATCAAAATCAAGGTCAAGCAAGCAGTATGCATAGCCAATCATAGGTGGAAATTCAGGCTTATATGCCCAAGTATCCACGAAGGAAAGATATATATCAATTATTTCTTCTTTGGTAAGCACCGTTTCTTCAGGCTGCTGTATCTGCACTTCTTGCTGCTTTTCTTCCTGTGACGTCACATCAATTGTATTTTCATAGGGCTGCACCACCCTTGTTTTACCGCAGCTCACAACAAAAACAGCACACACAATCATAATTGCCAAAAGCTTTTTCACTAAAATTCCGTCCTTCCTTAAATACAAAGACACCCGACATCCGAATAATTCTTTCCAATGTCGGGTTTTTTCACCGTATCTCCAGCTTATTTATTTTCTTCTACGTGAGTAATTCCAAGCTCGTCCAATGTCTTCTTATCAACAGGAGCAGGACACATTGTCATAAGCTCTGTTGCATTCTGTACCTTGGGGAATGCAATAACGTCTCTGAGGCTCTCGCACTGGAGCATCTGCATTACAAGTCTGTCAAGACCTATACCCATACCGCCGTGAGGAGGTGCACCGTACTTGAAGGCATCTGTCAGGAAGCCAAACTTTTCGTAAGCCTCCTCCTGAGACATACCCAGAAGCGCAAACATTCTGTTCTGCAGCTCAGGGTTTGTAATTCTGATAGAGCCACTGGAAAGCTCAATGCCGTTAAGCACAAGGTCATATGCCTTTGCTCTCACCTTTGACTTATCTGTTTCAAGGTATTCAAGGCACTCGTCAAGAGGTGATGTAAAGGGATGGTGCATAGCAAGCCATTCTCCGCTTTCCTCGTCATATTCAAAGAAGGGGAACTCTGTAATCCAGAGAAGATTGTAGCCTGTCTTTTCGATGCCAAGCTTATTTGACAGTTCAGTTCTGAGAGCACCAAGCTGGGACAGTACCTTGTTTGTATTGGTGTCGGCAATAATCATTACAACGTCGCCCGTCTTTGCATCGATCGCCTTTGCAATTGCCGCCATTTCGTCCTCTGTCATAAACTTTGCAAAGGAGGAGGCAACGCCTTCTTCTGTGTATCTTATCCAGGCAACACCCTTTCCGCCGATACCCTTTACAAATTCCGTAAGCTTATCAATTTCTTTTCTTGTAAGCTTTGTAACAGCGCCTTCTGCCTTAATGGCACGTACCGAGCCGCCGCCTTCAATTGCGCCCTTGAACACAACAAACTCGCTTGACTTTACAGCTTCGGTAATGTCGATGATTTCCATACCGTATCTTGTATCGGGCTTATCGCTGCCGAAGCGTTCCATTGCTTCTTTATAGGTGAGTCTTGGCAGAGGTGTGGGAATATCAACATCAAGAATTTCCTTGAACACTCTCTTCATAAAGCCTTCGCCGATACTAAGCACGTCTTCCATTTCAACAAAAGACATTTCAAGGTCAATCTGTGTAAATTCAGGCTGTCTGTCAGCTCGAAGGTCCTCATCTCTGAAGCAGCGGGCTATCTGCATATATCTGTCAAAGCCTGCAACCATACTGAGTTGCTTATAAAGCTGAGGAGACTGAGGAAGTGCATAGA
Source organism: Eubacteriales bacterium (assembly GCA_045646465.1). Lineage (GTDB taxonomy): Bacteria > Bacillota > Clostridia > Oscillospirales > CAG-382 > UMGS1387. The sequence goes on from JAZRKT010000136.1 coordinate 2,138, forward strand.
AGGAGCCTTTATGAACACGGCTGGGAACAAGGTAGTCACGTGCTCCTTCAGGTGTGGACTTGATAAGCATAGGTGTTTCAATTTCGATAAAGCCGTTTTCGTCAAAGTAGTCTCGTGTAATCTTTGCCACCTTATGACGGATAAGAATATTCTTCATAATATCGGGGCGGCGAAGGTCGAGGTATCTGTACTTAAGTCTCAGTTCCTCGTTGGACTTACAGTTTTCAACAATTTCAAAAGGAGGAGTCTGGCTTTCGCCGAGGATTTTAAGCTCAGTTACGTAAATTTCAACATTACCTGTGGGAATATTTGCATTTTTGCTGTCTCTTTCACGCACCGTACCTGTTGCCGCAAGAACATATTCACTTCTCGCGCTCTTTGCCTTCTCCATAACGTCAGCACTCGTTCCCTCGTCAAAGGCAAGCTGAACAATACCTGTTCTGTCTCTCAGGTCAATAAAGCAAAGCACACCAAGGTCTCTTGCCTTCTGCACCCAGCCCATAACCGTTACTGTTTTTCCGATATGACCGTCACGGACGTCACCGCAATAGTCGGTTCTTTTTGTATTTCCTAAAAATTCAGCCATTTTAAATAGCTCCTTTCATTTACTGCATTAAAATTCAAGACAGGCAACCTTATCCAGCTCAACTTGTCTGCTGTCATCTCTGTCGCTCATATTTTTCAAGGTCGCCTTGCCCTCGTCGAGCTCATTATCGCCCACAACAAGAACATACTTTGCTCCAATTTTATCGGCATACTTCATCTGGGCTTTAAGACTTCTCTTTACAACGTCGCACTCTGCATACAATCCCTTTTCACGAAGAAGCGTTACTGTCTTCATAGCATACGCCGTTCCTCTGTCGCCCATAGGTGCAATATAAAGAACAGGAGAAGAATTCTTGGGAAGCTGAATCTCTCCCTTTTCGCCCTTTGCCTTCATAGCAAGCACAATTCTTGTAAGTCCCATACCAAAGCCTATTCCGCAAAGTTCGGGACCGTCAAGCTGCTGTACAAGTCCGTCATATCTTCCGCCGCCGCAAACAGTGCTCTGTGCTCCTATATCGTCGCTTATAAATTCAAACACCGTCTTTCTGTAATAGTCAAGACCTCTCACGATTCTGGGATTGATATTATATTCAATACCAAGACTGTCAAGGGTGCTTTTTAAGGTTTCAAAGTGCGTGCTGCAATCGTCGCAAAGATGGTCTATTGTCTTGGGTGCACTATCTGCTATTGCCGAGCAGACAGGGCTCTTACAGTCAAGTATTCTAAGGGGATTCTTTTCAAGTCTTTCCTTACAGGTTCCGCAAAGCTCGTCCTCACGGCTCTTGAAGTAATCACGAAGTGCATCGTGGTACTTGGGTCTGCATTCAGGACAGCCGATTGAGTTGATGTTAAGGCTTGCACGAAGTCCAAGCTTTTTAATTACTCTGTCTCCGAGAGCAATAACCTCAGCATCTGCGACCGCCGTCTCGGCACCGAACATTTCTATACCGAACTGATAGAATTCACGGCTTCTGCCTGCCTGGGGCTTTTCATATCTGAAGAACGGGCCAAGGTAGTACAGCTTAAGTGGCATAGGCTCATTGAAAAGACCGTTTTCGATAACGCTTCTAACAACGCCTGCCGTTCCTTCGGGGCGAAGGCAAAACTCGGTTCCCTCTCTGTCATTGAGAGTGAACATTTCCTTCTGTACAATATCGGTGGTATCGCCCACGCCCCTCTTGTACACGCCCGAAAGCTCAAATGTAGGAATTCTGATTTCGTGAAAACCTGCATTTCTTGTACATTCTCTTACAACCTCTTCAATTTTATGCCAAATGGCAGTTTCTTGCGGCAGAATATCTACCGTTCCTTTTGGTTTCTGAAACATTTTGTCACCTGATTCCTTTATGTGAAAATTATTCTTGACATTTTATTTCTGCTTTTTGAAGTTAAGCAAATAGTCTACAAAATCATAAACTGTTTTTTGCTGTCCCCTTGACAGCTTATCGTAAAGGCTCTGTATATCAAAACTTTTACTTTTAACGCGAGTCTTTGATTTTTCTTCGTTTTCCTTTTTATCGTTTCCGCAGGCGAAAAGATAATCTTCAAGCTCTACTCCGCCCTCGCTGTTTTCAGCAAGCTTGGTGAGCAATATTCTTCCCGGAGGATTATCCTGCAGTCCCATTTCAAGCTTATGAAGCTGAACATAGCTGACACCGCAATCCTCGGCAAACTTACGGGTTGTGCGGCCTGCACGCGCCTTTTCAAGAAGCATTGCAAATATTTTTTTATTGAATCCGTTATTCTTTGTTCTCACGTCTGCCTCCAAGGTACATCTTAACTACGTTATTCTATCATACAAATACTTATTTTGCAAGATGTTTTTTTGTTTTTCTTCATTTATTTGTATAATTATCACGTATCATTGACAATCATACAAAAGAATTTACATTATTTACCATAAAACTGTTGTAAACCGCAAAAAAATATGTTATAATGAATCAATATTAGCGTGGGGGAGTGGTACTGTGCGAAAAGAAGTAAGACCCGAAATGAATAAAAAATATAATACAATAGCCTTGTATACCCTGTGCGTGGCGTTGATTATTGTGTGCTTTATTCTTGCAATAGTGTACAGTATGCCCATAGCAAGCTTTCTTGCAAAGCTTATGTCCATACTGTCTCCTGTGATGTACGGAATAGTTTTTGCATATATTCTATGCCCTTCGTGTAACTTTTTTGACAGAGTTCTGGGCAAACTTAAGGGGGATAAAAAAATCCACAAATATCTGCTGAATCCTATAGCTAGAAGAGGCGGAATTGTAATTACCTATGTCCTTTTTGTGGCGGCGCTTGTGGGACTGTTCTATATAGTTATACCTCAGATATCCGACAGCTTTAACAGCTTTTACGATAACTATAAGATATATATAGCAAGAGCAGATGCTTTTCTGCGTGACCTTGGAACCAAGTTCGGCTTTATCCCCGAGGATGTGCTTAAAAATATCGAGCAAAGCCTTGTTTCGATGCTGGAACGCTTTGTTGAAAGCTCGCTTAAGCTTGTTACGGAGTACAGCCCTGTGCTTATAAATAAGGTTTCGGGCATTGCAATGGGCGTGTGGAATATAGTTCTTGGTATTATAATTTCCATATATGTGCTTGCTGAAAGAAAGAATTTTATGAGAGCAGGAAAGAAGCTTGTTTATACCTGCTTTTCAGTAAACAAGGCAAACAGTATATGCCGTGCCATCGGCAAAACACATAAGGTTTTCGGAGGCTTTGTCAACGGCAAAATCCTTGACTCGCTTATTATCGGAATCCTTTGCTTTGCGGGAACATCAATTTTGCAGATTCCCTATGCACCTCTTATAAGCCTTATTGTGGGAATAACAAACGTAATTCCCTATTTCGGTCCCTTTTTGGGGGGTATTCCTTCGGTTATTATCGTGTTCCTCAATGACCCCATCAAGGCGGTGTGGACAGCAATATTCATACTTGTTCTTCAGCAGCTTGACGGAAACTATATAGGGCCAAAGATTTTGGGACAGACTATCGGCGTTTCTTCCTTCTGGATTATTACAAGTCTTCTTGTAATGGGCGGACTTTACGGCGTTGTGGGAATGATTCTTGCAGTACCGCTGTTTGCTTTGCTTCAGATGCTTCTTACAAAAATCTGCAACGGCGTTCTGATGTCAAAGGGTATTACCGTGACGGACGAAAAGGTGTCTGTAATGGAATTTGAAGACCCCCTTGATTTTGATGATGATGACGACGACGGCGATTACGACGATGATTACGAGGTAGTAAATACCGTAGAATAAGATTTACTTTTAATTAAGGAGGAGGCACCGCAAGAAAGGTGCAAAATAGTCTATGCTTGAAAAAATCGGTGATATTTACGTAAACGGACTGTTTCCCGACATTGCAGCAAAGAGTACAATAGGAACGGCTTTCCTGTGTGCGGGAATTGTTCTTACGATGCTTATAGCATATATACTTGGTTCGTTTAATTTTGCACTTATACTGTCTAAGAAAATGTACGGCGAGGATATACGCGACCACGGAAGCAAAAACGCAGGTACCACCAATATGATGCGTACCTACGGTAAAAAAGCGGCTTTGTTCACAATCCTTGGCGATATTGCAAAAGGTCTTGTGTCGGTAATTGCAGGAAGCTTTCTTTTGGGAGCCGCCTTCGGCGGAGGCTACTTTGCGGGGCTTTGCTGTGTAATCGGACACGTATTTCCGCTGTTTTACGGCTTTAAAGGCGGTAAAGGCGTTGCAACTGCAGCGGCTGTAATTCTTATGGTTGACCCCTTTGTGTGCCTTGTGGTGCTGGGAATATTTATACTGACGGTTGTGCTTACAAGATACGTTTCTTTGGGCTCTTGCTTAGGTGCGGCGCTGTTTCCGTTTCTTACCTATTACCACGTTGTGGGAAATCCTGCATTTCCCGGCGGAGCAATAGCTTTTGTATGTGCTTTGATTATGGCGATGATTGTTATATGCAAGCACCACACAAACCTCAGACGTCTTGCTAACGGAACTGAATCAAAGTTTAGCTTCAAAAAGAGCAAGCCTGCAGAAGAAGAAAATGAAAATCAGGCTGAGCAAGCCGAAAATTCCCACTCATATACAGCAAAGAAAAAAAAGAAAAGCCACAAATTTACAGCTAAAAAGAAATAATTATTACGGAGGATAAAACAATGAGCCATATCAACACAAAATGTATTCAGTCGGGCTACACACCAAAAAACGGCGAGCCCAGAATTCTGCCTATCGTGCAGAGCACAACATATAAGTATGAATCTGCCGACCAGATGGGAAGACTTTTCGACCTTGAAGAAAGCGGTTACTTCTATACACGTCTTGCAAACCCCACAAACGATGCAGTTGCGGCTAAAATCTGCGATATGGAGGGCGGCGTAGGCGCAATGCTTACCTCCTCGGGACAGGCGGCAAACTTCTATGCAATTTTCAACATCTGTAATGCAGGCGACCACGTAGTTTGCTCCAGCGCAATTTACGGCGGTACCTTCAACCTTTTCAATGTAACTATGAGAAAAATGGGTATCGACTTCACCTTCGTTACTCCTGATGTATCCGACCAAGAGCTTGAAGCGGCATTCAAGCCTAACACCAAAGCTGTGTTTGCAGAAAGTATTTCCAATCCTTCTCTTTGCATAATCGACTTTGAACAGTTTGCAAATGCTGCACACAGACACGGAGTGCCTTTCATTGTTGACAACACCTTCCCCACACCTGTTAACTGCCGTCCTATTGAATACGGTGTTGACATTGTTACACATTCCACCACCAAGTATATGGACGGACACGCAACAAGCGTCGGTGGATGTATCATAGACAGCGGTAACTTTGACTGGAGCAAGTATCCCGAAAAGTTCTCCTGCCTTACAACTCCCGACGACTCCTATCACGGCATTGTTTACACCGAAAAATTCGGCAAGAGCGCATATATAACCAAGGCTCTTTCGCAGGTTATGAGAGACCTCGGCTCAATCCAGGCTCCTCAGAACGCATTCCTTCTTAACCTAGGTCTTGAAACCTTGGCTCTCAGAATGGAAAGACATTGTTCCAACGCGCTTGAGGTTGCAAAGTTCCTTGAAGCCGATGACAGAATTGCATGGGTTGAATATCCCGGTCTTGAATCAAGCAAGTACCACGACAGAGCAGTCAAGTATATGCCGAACGGCACCTGCGGTGTTATTTCCTTCGGTATCAAGGGCGACAGAAGCACTGCAACAAAGTTTATGGATGCCCTTAAGCTTGCCGCAATCGTTACCCACGTAGCCGATGCAAGAACCTGTATTCTTCATCCTGCAAGTACTACTCACCGCCAGCTTACCGACGAACAGCTAAGAGATTGTGGAACAAGCCCCGACCTGCTCAGACTTTCTGTTGGTATTGAGTATGCCGGAGATATTATTGACGATATTAAGCAGGCGCTTGACAGTCTTAAGTAAGATTTGATTTGATATTTACTGTCTTTATTCTTTTTTGAGGGTAAAGGCAGTTTTTTTATTTTCCTTTGCAGAGTATCAACAAAGCTTGAGGATATTGTGAACGGTTCATCACACGTGAACAGTGCTTTTTGGCGATGCTGAAAAGTGCCTGTTTGAGCTTATAGATAAACACGGAAAAGACTTAACGTGCCGTTTGCAGTGACGGATATAGCTGCGTTGAAATACAGGCAGAGTCTTGATTACAGTTGGTAGGCGGAATAAAATAAAGCCGCCTCACTTTATGTGAGACGGCTTTTGTGATGCTATTGTAAATCAGTTACACTCAGCATTAAGGGGACCTGCAAGCTCTTTAAGATAGAAGAGACGTCCAGGAAGAGTAGGAATAAATGTAGAAGTAATGCTCTTGTCGGGTCCATAGTGGAGAGTGGTAAGAAAACTCATACCCTGCCACTGCATTCCTCTACCCAAAGCTCCGTCAGCACCGCCGATGATATAGTCAGCCTGAAGGAAAAGACCGGGGCCTATAGTATTGGCACGGCAAGGAACAAGAGTTGTACGGCTCTTGAAGCTTGTAATGGCGTTCTGCTCAATTGTAAGGGGATGAAGCTTTGCACCTATTCTGTAGCACTGCTTCTTCCATTCCTCAACAGTTTCAAATTCTTCTCCGAAGTGAGGCTCCCAGAAAGCGATGTGGCACATTCTGCCTATACCGAATACAAGTACAAGCTTTGCACCCTCTGCCTTAAGTGAAGCAATTTTCTCAGGGTAAGTAGGAAGATTTTCCTTTGTTGCAAAGTTTCTCTGACAGGCAGGTACGGTGTTATCGCCCAACTTGTTGAAGAAAGCCTCTTTCATACTGTACTCAAAAGATGCGGGGTTGTCGGAAGGAAGCGTGTTGCCATCGCTGTCAGACCATTCGTCCATATTGAAGGTATAAACGTGGTCGCACTTTACATCCCATTCCTTAAGAAAGTAAACTGCCCACTTGTACATTCCCATAGGTCCTACAGGAAGAATAAGAGCGATTTTTGTGCCTTCATCCTTTGCCTTCTTTATCTGAAGTGCAATTTCGTGTCCCATAAGTGTGTCAAATTCGCCGAGAGATTCACATTCTATGGGGTTGAAATCCTTATGCCAGAAATCCTCACGCTTAACGCCCATATCACAGCATTTGTCAATTTTTTCCATATCCCAGCCTTTGGGATAAAAGCCTTCAAGAAGACTGCCTTTTACTGTACTGTTGAAATCCATAATACATTTCCTTTCGTTGATTAAAATTATTTATCGGTTTTCCTAAAAGTCAAACCATTCTTTATTCAGTTCTTGTGTAAGAGGAGCACCGTATTCGCACACCTCATACGCTTCGGCATAGCGGATTTTGCTTCCCTTTTCCTTACCGTATCTTTCGATAAGCTCACGTCTAAAGAGGGATGCTGTTTTTGCATATTTGAGTGCATATCCGTACCCGTTGGTTTTGAGGATTTCCTCGTCGGACATATTTTCCTTCATTTCGTGACTGCCTCTGAGCCAGTCAAGGCGTTTCGTTTTGTCGTCAGGAACCTGCTCGAGAGTGCCGTAGGTATAAGGAAGCCATTCATAAACCTGGCTGTCGTTAAGGTCGAGAATTCTGAGCTTTGTTTCAAATTCATCATCCATATCAAGAACAACATCCGGACAGAATGGAGGATACCTAAAGTTGTCCTCGTTGTACATAATAACAGGCATAAATCTCATAGCAGGAGCTTCGGGACATTCGTGGGGTACCGTGAGAAGATAGGACGCATCCTGTACAAGCTGACCTGCTGCTCTGTGGTCGGCGTGGTAGTCGTTAGGGCGGTGAGAGATGATTAAGTCGGGATTGTACTCTCGTATGTAGCGAATAAGACGCTTTCTTGTCGCAAGGTCGGGCACAATGTTGCAGTCATCAATATCCCACACATGGTAGGTAATTCCGAGCAACTTTGCAACATTTGCAGACTCGGTTGCTCTTTTTGCCGTAGTTTCCTCAGGCGTCATAACGTGGTGTCCGCCGCAGCCGTTGCAAAGGCTGAGGAAACGTACATCATAGCCTTTTTTCACAAACTTGTGAGCAAGACCACCGCAACGGATTTCGTTGTCGTCCTGATGGGCTCCTATCATGAGAACCTTCATAAAAATCTTCCTTTCACAATAAAGATACGGATTTAACATTTTTTCCGCTGATATTTTATTGACATTTTACTATTTATATTATAAAATATAGTTATACAATTGTCTTTAGCAAAATTTTCCGAAAATTTATCATTTTTTCCACGAGGTGAAATATGTTTCCTCTAACAGCCGTAAACAGTACCGTCGAGCTTGACGGATTTCATAACGTATATTATTTTGAATTCGGCAAATACCACCACCACGCCCCTGAAAGACATTCATACTGGGAAATGGTGTATGTGGATAAGGGCAGAGTTCTTGCAAACACAGGCGGCAATATCTGCACTCTTGAAGAAGGGCAAGCAATTTTCCACGGACCAGGCGAAGTGCACGCACACGTTTCAAATAAAGAGGTTGCAAACAATTTGCTTGTTGTATCCTTTTCCTGTACAAGCAAAAACGCTCAGTTTTTTTCAGGCAAGGTCTTTACCCTTGACAAAACCGAAAAAATGCTTCTCTCTCTGTTTACCAATGAGGCTGAAAACGCTCTCGGGCACATAACGGGAGACTTTTACGATGAAAAAAGCCTTGACTTTTCAGACGAAAAGTTCGGTGCAAGTCAGCTTATGAAATGCCATTTTTCCGAGCTTATGATTAAGCTTTACAGACGGTGTGCTTGTACGGATAACGACGGAAAACGGACAGCGTACAAGCTTCACGGCACCGACGAAACGCTTGATGCCGTTATTGAGTATCTTGAGAAGCATATTTATACCAACATAACTCTTGCCGATATATGCAACACCTTTTATGTGCGTAAGTCGCGGCTCAGCGGTATTTTCAAGGAGTATACAGGAAAAAGTCCCATGAGCTATTTTAAGTGGCTGAAAATTGAACAGGCAAAAAAGATGCTCCGCGAAGAAAATCTTTCGGTTAGTCAGATTACCGATATTCTGGGCTATTCGGGAATACATAATTTTACACGTGCCTTTAAAGGCAGTACTGGATTTTCGCCCACAGGCTACAAAAAAAGCGTTATGCTGCTGCAAAACAGCGACGGAAACAGAAAAGATTCGTAAATCTGTTAACAATGAGAGGCTGAGAATTCGGCCTCTTTTTGTGTGCCGTTTTTGCTATTCTAATATGCCGCAGGCGTGCATAAACTGAAAGCGGAGGTGCAACCTTGTGACAGATTTTACATTTACCGAAAAAAGAATAGACACAAAGACTTTATTGGGCACAAAAACGGCAATAATACAAAATATAAGGTATCCCTTTTTTGAAAGCACAGATGACTCCTTTAAAAAGCTTATCGATAAAATGAACGCTTTTTATGAAAAAATAGCGAGTAAATACAGCAACTACGGCGACAGAATACTGTCAAAAAAAGTGAAAAGAATGGCAAAAAAATGCCGTCTTCCGCTGTGCCTCGGTATGAAATGCACCGTCAGTATTGCGGGAGAAAGCATTGTAAGCGTGGTGCTTGATTTAAGCTGCTCGGAGGGGAAAAACATACGTATGCGAAGATTTACACAGATGTGGAGTTTGCGCGGAGCACAAGCGATAACGATAGGAGAGCTTCTGGAGCTTTCGGCAAAAAATAAAAAATGCATCCTTGACCTTGTATTGGAACAGGCAAAAAAGCAAAGCCTCAAGGCTAATAAGGGGTTTTATCCCGATGTTGAGGGACGTGTCAGAAAACACTTTTGCTTCAATAACTGCTTTGCTTCGCCTTCGGCAATGGTTTTCTTTTTTGATGCAGGAACGCTAAGACAAAGTAAGTACGGTGCCTGCTGCTTTGCCGTGCCATATGAAAAGCTTGAAGGCATCACAAAATTCAGACTTGTTGATGATGACAACGCAGAAAAAACGTAATTTGTAAATAATATATAAACAATTGCCTGATTTTTGTTGACAGTGTACAATTTGTGATATAATGTAACGGAATATCGTATTATAATGTAAAATGGTATAATTATTTGAAAAAAGCGGAGAAAAAAATGTCAAGATACATAGAAAAAGTAGAAAATATGACACTTCCTGCCATTCCCATGCGTGGACTTGTCATTTTCCCCGGAGTGCCTACAAGCTTTGAAATAAACAGCAAGCGCTCGGTTGCAGCAATGAAGGCGGCATCAATGTACGGCGGGAGCGTATTCCTTTCCTGTGTGAAAAACATGGATAAGCCTAACGAAAAGCCTGAGATGTACCCTATGGGAGTTGTTGCAAGAGTAAAGCAATCATTAAAGCTTCCCGACGGCAATTACAGACTTCTTGTTGAAGGATTGACAAGGGCGGAAATGGTGGAAATTGTCCGTGATGAGGAATACCTGACAGTAAACCTTCTTACCAAGAGCATATTCCTTCCCGACAACGGCGGAATAAAGGCGCAGGCGCTTGTTGCAGAGGCTCTGGCGGCGTTTCAGGAATATATCAGGCTTATACCAAAAATTTCAAACGAAATAGTTGTAAGCATACAGGCAATAACAGACCCCGGACTTCTTGCTGACTTTATTGCGGCAAACGTGCTTTTCAAATATGAGAATAAGCAGGCGGTGCTAGAGGAGTGCGACCCTTACAAGCGTCTTGAAAGACTTATAGTTATTCTTGAAAAGGAACGTGAAATACTGTTCTTAAAGAACGATTTGCACGAAAAGGTAAGGGAACGTTTAGGCGACAATCAGAGAGAATATTTCCTCAAAGAACAGCTTAAGCTTATACACGACGAGCTGGGTATGACAGGAGACCCGGATGATGACGGCTATCACGAAAGAATAGCGAGGTCGGCGTTTGGTGATGAAATAAAGGCAAGACTTACCAAGGAAGCAAACAAGCTCTCAAAAATGGCATTTGGCTCATCGGAGAGCAGCGTTATAAGAAATTTCCTTGATACAATTTTAGAGCTTCCCACAGGTGTTTATACAAAGGATGTCTTCAGCGTTGAAAAAGCACGCAAGGTGCTTGACGAAGACCATAACGGTATGGAAAAGGTCAAGGAAAGAATCCTTGAATATGTTGCCGTAAAGCAGTTGAGTCCGTCCCTTAAGGGTCAGGTAATATGTCTTGTAGGTCCTCCCGGTGTGGGTAAAAGCTCAATTGCTTCAAGTATTGCAAGGGCAATGGGAAGAAACTTTGTGCGTATCTCCTTGGGAGGTGTCCGCGACGAAGCAGACATACGAGGCCACAGAAAAACATATATCGGTGCAATGCCTGGCAGAATTGCCGAGGCAATGACAAGGGCAAAGAGTATGAATCCCGTTGTGCTGCTTGATGAAATAGACAAGCTGTCAAGGGATGCACACGGCGACCCTGCATCGGCTCTTCTTGAAGCGCTTGACTCAGAGCAGAACAAGTCCTTCCGTGACCATTTTCTTGAAATTCCCCTTGATATTTCAGAGTGCATCTTTATTGCGACGGCAAACAACGCCGAAACCATTCCCGATGCGCTTTACGACAGAATGGAGGTTATCAACCTTCCGTCCTATACAAGAAACGAAAAGGCGGCGATTTTCAAGGATCATCTGCTTCCTAAGCAGCTTAAGCGTCATGGTCTTACAAAGAGAAACTTAAAGCTTTCGGACGATGCCGTATTTGAACTTATTGACGGCTATACCAAGGAAGCGGGCGTAAGAAATTTGGAACGGGAAACGGCTTCGCTTATCAGAAAAATTGCAATGAAAATTGCCGAGGGCGAAAAGAAAAGCTTTTCACTTAAGGCAAAGGATATAATCAGCATAATGGGCACAAGAAAAAGTAAGCCCGACCCAATGTTGGATGAAAACACGGTAGGCGTTGTAAACGGTCTTGCCTGGACATCTCTCGGCGGCGAAATGCTTCAGGTTGAGGTTGTTTCAATGCAGGGAACAGGCAAGTTTGTGCTTACGGGAAAATTAGGCGACGTTATGAAGGAGTCGGCTCAGGCGGCAGAAAGCTACATAAGAAAGCACGCAACAGAGCTTGGCATTACAAACCCTGAATTTTACAAGGATACCGACATTCATATTCACGTTCCCGAGGGGGCGGTGCCCAAGGACGGACCCAGCGCAGGCATTACAATGGTAAGTGCAATTGTTTCGGAGCTTTCGGGACGTAAAGCAAGATGCGACGTTGCAATGACAGGCGAGGTTACTCTTACGGGGCGTGTGCTTCCCATAGGCGGACTACGTGAAAAAACTATGGCGGCATACAAAAACGGTATGAAGGTTGTTATTATTCCTTACGATAACATAAGCGACCTTGATGAGTGCGACAAAACGGTAAAGGATGCAATTACATTTGTTCCCGTAAAGCACGTAGGCGAGGTACTTGAGGTTGTGTTTGAAGAAGCAAAAGAGGAAGAAGCGGCAGAGCAAAGCTTTATTATACCTTCCGAAAATATTTCTTCGGCAGTCCGTGCACAAATATAAATAAAGGACGGATAAAATGAATTTAAACAACGCAAACTTAATACTTACTGCAGGTCTTCCTGGTCAGCTTCCCGGAATTATGCGTGATGAAATTCCTCAGGTTGCTATGTGCGGACGAAGCAATGTAGGTAAAAGCTCACTTATAAATAAGCTTCTTAACCGTAAAAAGCTTGCCAGAGTCAGCGCAGAGCCCGGCAAGACGGTGACTGTCAACTGCTATGACGTTGATTCATCTCTTTATCTTGTGGACTTGCCCGGCTACGGCTATGCAAAGCGCTCCTTTTCAGAGCGTGAAAAGTGGAAAAAGCTTATTGACAGATATTTTGAAACACCCGGTCAGCGGCTTTATCTTCAGCTAGTTGACCTGAAGGTGGGACTGACAAAGGACGATGAAGCAATGGTAAGCTTCCTTACCTCAATGGATTTGCCCTTTGCGGTGGTTTGTACCAAGGCAGATAAGCTCAACAAAACAAACAAGCTTAAAAACCTTGAGGCTATAAGAAACCATCCTCTTATTCCCGACGATGCCGAGGTGATTGCTTTTTCCTCACAGACGGGAGAGGGAGCAGAGGAAGTTTGGAAAATAATAAACGAATTTTGCGATTTTGTCAGCGGCAAAGGGGTTTCTTCGGACTCCGTTCAAAATGCGCAGGCTGAACAGTAAAAAGGACTAAGAAAAGTGAACACTATTTTATTACACGACAACTACTCCGTAAACGAAAAAGGACACTTTACAGTTTGCGGACACGATACTGTTTCTCTTGCCGAAAGGTTCGGCACACCCTTGTACGTTATTGACGAAGACAAGGTAAGAGAAATGTGCAGAACATACAAAAAGGCGGCAGCGGATAATTTTGATAATTTCGATATTCTTTATGCAAGCAAGGCACTTTCCTTTAAGGGAATGTACAAAATTGCTGCCGAGGAGAATATGTGCGTTGATGCAGTTTCAATCGGCGAGATTTATACGGCAATAAGCGCAGGCTTCCCAAAAGAAAGAATATACTTTCACGGCAACAATAAAATGAAAGAAGATATTGAATTTGCCGTTGAAAACGCAATAGGCTGCTTTGTGGCGGATAACTGCGAGGAGCTTGATTTTATCAATGATGCCGCAAAGAAAAAGGGCATTACCCAGAAGGTGCTTTTAAGAATCACTCCCGGCATTGACCCTCATACCCATGCAAAAATTGCAACGGGAAATGTTGACTCAAAGTTTGGCGAGGCTATTGAGACGGGACAGGCTATGGACTTTGTAAAGTATGCTTTGTCAAAGGAAAATTTAGAGCTTTTAGGTATCCATTGCCATGTAGGCTCACAGAGCTTTGACCCTCAGCCCTTTATTGATGCCTGCGAAATTATGGCGAAATTTGCAAAAGCAATTAAGGACGAAACAGGCTATGAAATAAAGGTGCTTGACCTTGGCGGAGGCTTTGGCGTAAGATATTTGCCGGAGCAGAAATGCCTTGATATTGATTGGATGATAGGGGAAATAGCAAAGACGGTAAAGAAAACCGTTTTCGAAAACGGACTGTCAATGCCCAAAATTATGTTTGAGCCGGGTAGAAGTCTTGTGGCAGCATCAGGTGTTACGCTTTACAGTGTGGGACACGTGAAGGAAATCAAGGGCTATAAAAACTACATTCCGGTAAACGGCGGTATGACGGATAACCCGAGATACGCTCTTTACGAAGCACCCTACTACTGTCTTATTGCAAACAAGGCAAATGAAAAAATGGACTATCACGCCGACGTTGTAGGCTCCTGCTGTGAAAGCGGAGATATAATTCAACCCGATGTTGATATTCAAAAGCCTGTCTACGGCGACATTTTGGCTGTTTGCGTAACAGGCGCGTATAATTACAGCATGTCCTCAAATTATAACCGTTTCTTAAAGCCCGCACTTGTGCTTGTGTCGGAAGGTAAGGCGGAAATTGCGGTAAAAAGGGAAACCTTGGAGGATATTGTGAGAAACGATATATAAGAAAATAAAATAATCATATAAAAAGGAAGTAAAGACAATGTTAAAGAACACAGAAAAGTCAATGGAAAAAATCGTTGCCTTTTGTAAAAACAGAGGTTACGTATTTGCAGGCAGTGAAATCTACGGCGGTCTTGCAAACACCTGGGACTACGGTCCTTTGGGCGTTGAACTTAAGAACAACGTAAAAAAAGCGTGGTGGAGAAAGTTCGTTCAGGAAAACCCCTACAACGTAGGTCTTGATGCGGCTATTCTTATGAATCCCCAGACTTGGGTGGCTTCAGGACATCTCGGCGGTTTCTCCGACCCTCTTATGGACTGCCGTGAGTGCCACGAACGCTTCAGAGCAGACAAGATTATCGAAGACTGGTGTGCAGAAACAGGCTTTGAGCTTGGCTGTAGCGCAGATGCAATGAGCCATGAGGAAATGAAGGCGTTCGTTGACGAGCACAACATTCCCTGTCCTTCATGCGGAAAGCACAACTTTACCGACATCCGTCAGTTCAACCTTATGTTTAAGACATTCCAGGGCGTAACAGAGGATGCAAAGAACACAGTTTACCTCAGACCCGAAACAGCACAGGGTATTTTCGTAAACTTTGCAAATGTTCAAAGAACAACAAGAAGAAAGGTACCCTTCGGTATTGCTCAGATAGGTAAGTCCTTCAGAAACGAAATCACACCCGGCAACTTTATTTTCCGCGTACGTGAATTTGAACAGATGGAGCTTGAGTTCTTCTGCAAGCCCGGAACCGACCTTGAGTGGTTCGCTTACTGGAGAGAATTCTGCCACAACTGGCTGCTTGCAATCGGTCTCAAGGACGAGAACATTCGTCTCCGCGACCACGATCCCGAGGAGCTTTGCTTCTATTCCAAGTCAACCACCGACTTCGAATTCCTCTTCCCGTTCGGATGGGGCGAGCTTTGGGGCGTTGCCGACAGAACCGATTATGACCTCACCCAGCATCAGAACACCTCCGGCGAGGACCTTACCTATTTCGATCAGGAAAAGAACGAGAGATACATCC
>JAZRKT010000137.1:0-1501 GCA_045646465.1 Eubacteriales bacterium
AGACGAGTGAGTGCCCTCTTTTTGCAAGGATTGTTGCTAGTTCTTCTGTTTTTTCAATATAGACTCGGTCAATGTCGTTACTTGCCGAGCCGTAAATGCAAATGTTCATAAAAGCACCTTCTTATTGGATTGATAAATCAGAATTTGTCGGGCTGAGCCCGAATGGAAAATGGAAAATGGAAAGTGTCGGAAGTGCTTCGCACTTTTCCGCTTCGCTCTATATAATGTTTTCCACAGGAAAACCACCTTCATTTTCAACTTTCAATTTTCAATTACAATAATTTGTCGGGCTTCAGCCCTACAAATTACTGTTTAAATGTTAATTTCACTATAATTATGAATATACACATCAACGAGGTCTTTGAGCTCGTCGGTTTTTTCTTCGCTTTTGTCGTAGATGCCAACAACTTTATAGCCGTATTTTTTTGCTGTTGTTGCGGCATAGAGTGCATCTTCAAAAATCCACGTTGTTTCTTTGTCCGTGCCGAGTGCGTCGAGTACTACATCATAGACCTTAGGCTCGGTTTTTGCCGCACCGACGGTGTAGGTTGAGTAGATTGCATCAAAATAGTGAAGCATATTGAATTTTTCAAGCACAGCTTCAAGTGCAGGCTCACCCGTAGCCGTTGCAATGCCCATTTTTACGCCCTTTGACTTGAGTTTTTCAAGAAATTCGATAATATCATTCTTAGGCTCTGTGTCTGCAAGATACATTTCCTTTATAAGCTCAAAAAACTTTGCAAAAAGCTCTTCATATGTTTCAGGACGATTGAATCTTTCCTTTGCAAGGATGATTGATTCCCTTAAATAAAGTCCCTTAAATGCAATCTCATCCTCTTCTGAGAGGACAATACCTATTCTGTCAAAAAATTTATATCTTACACCTTTCCACACGTGCATTGAGTCAAAAAGTGTGCCGTCAAAGTCAAAAATAGCTCCTGTGATTTTCATTTTCTCTCTCCAAAATATATTATATACTTATTATATACAAAAAAGAAGCGGAATGCAACGCACTCCGCTTAAATATTTTTTTATGATTAATTATTTAACCATACTTGCGATTTCTGCAGCGAAATCGTCCTGCTTCTTTTCAATACCTTCGCCCTTTTCAAAACGAACGTACTTTGAAAGGCTGATTTCTGCGCCGAGAGCCTTTGCAACTGATGCAATGTAGCCCTTTACATCGCCTTCGAAGAGGTCTGAACGAACGAATGCCTGTTCAAGAAGGCAAACTTCCTTGATCTGCTTTGAAAGACGGCCAGCAACAAGACCTGTGAAGATTTTGTTGTCAACGATTTCTGCCTTGTGTGAAACTGCAAGTTCAACAAGTGTTGCGTAAGCTTCCTTTGAAATGAAGTTTACGAAGTTCTTTCTCTGCTTCTGGTCAAGACCCTGGTAAACAGTTGTGTCTTCTTCGCTCCACTTCTTTGAGTCCATAGCTTCGTTGATGAGGCTTGTAAGGATGGGCATGGGAAGTGAATCGGGCTTGTTGAGAGCACTG
>JAZRKT010000138.1:0-6710 GCA_045646465.1 Eubacteriales bacterium
CACCGGGAAGAAGTGCCGAAAGGCCGGTTACTGTGCATATTGTTCCGCTTGAAGCTATGTCCGTGCTTTCGTATTTGTCGCCTTGGTACAGACGTATCTGCTCTACCTTCTGACTGTACTCGTTGCCGTTTCTGTCGGTGTAGCAAATTAAGCTTTTTACAGCAAGTGAGCCGCCCGTAACCTTAAGATGAGTGAGCCTTGCACCGCTTTCGTCGTGGGTAATTTTGTATACTCTTGCACCGAATTCGCTGTTGTATTTGCGCATCTTGAGATTTTCGCAAATGGCAGCTAACAGCTCGCTTGTGCCGACCATTTTCAAAGCCGAGCCGAAAAGAACAGGGAAGAGTGTACAGCCTGTAACAGCACTTTTAATGAGCCTTGTATCAATGTAGCCTTCTTCAAGAAAAGCGTTCATCAGCTCTTCCGAGCACATTGCAATTTCCTCGACATCACCGCCGTTTGTAAAATCAGCACAATGGGATGAGAGACGCTTGTGAATACCTTTAAGAAGCGTTTCCTTGTCGGCGTTGGAAATGTCCATTTTGTTGACAAAAATGAAGGTGGGAATGTTGTACTTACGAAGAAGTGACCACAGCGTTTCGGTGTGGCTCTGAACGCCCGATGAGCCGCTTACCACAAGAATGGCACCGTCAAGCACCTGAAGCGTTCTTTCGGCTTCGGCTGAAAAATCAACGTGGCCGGGAGTGACAAGTAAGGTTATTTCACACTCGGACGCGTTTAATCTTGCAAGCTTTGAAAAAATGGTTATGCCTCGCTTTCTTTCAAGCTCGAAGCTGTCGAGAAAGGAGTTTTTGTGGTCAACTCTGCCTAATGTTCTTATTGCACCAGATGAATATAATAAAGCTTCCGAAAGAGTTGTTTTGCCTGAGTCAACGTGAGCTAAAATTCCGATAGTCAGCTTTTTCATAAATCCTTTTCCGTTTCCTCAATTCTTGCAGACAGCACTTTTAATAGGTTGCCGTCAACGCTGAATGAAATGTTGTATTTTCCGTAATCCATTCTGTAAATCCTGTCTTTTTCATTGTGATAGGCAGGTCTGGGGTCTTGTGATAAAATCTGTGACAGAGCTTTTTTTGTTTTGCAATCAATATTTTGCGCACTGTCAGAAAATATAACAGTAAGTTTTTCACCAAAAGCATCCTCGGCAAAGCCGTATCTTGCGTCGGGATAGCTGTCTGAAAAGGGAAGGTAAGGCTTTATGTCGATAATGGGTGTGCCGTTTAATAAATCCTCACCCGATACTTTTAAAACAGAGCCGAAATCGGTTGTTTTTTCAATTGCCACAAGCTTTACGCAGGAAAGACCTAAACGGTTTGGATGAAATGGCGAACGTGTTGCAAAAACTCCCATTCTTTTGTTGCCTCCAAGCCTCGGCGGACGGACTGTGGGAGAAAACTCATCTTTGGACTGTGCCTTGTCGCAAAGCCATATAAGCCAGATATGTGAATAACCTTCAAGTCCGCGAAGAGAGTTTTCATCGCGATACTTTTCACTAAAAATTATTGTAGATGTTTCGTTGTCAACAAGATTACTCTGTCTGGGAATGCCGAACTTATCCACGTAATCGTTGACAATGTGAGCAATAGGCTCAACCCTGAATGTATCCGTAAAATCACATCCCTTCATAAAATGAAAAAAGATAATAGATAATAGTACAAAAGCGGCAAACACCGTATCTTTTATCTATTCACTATTATCTATTATCTCTTATCTTAGGCAAGCATTGCTTGCCGCTTATTTTGTGATACTTTTTGAGGTGTTGAGAGAGGACACAAGTATACGCTTAATTTCAAGACAGTCTTTTAGTAGAGAATTTCCTTGCTTTTCATCTAAGTAATCTGAGAGCACAAGCAGACGTAACCAATACTCCGTTTCAGCAGTTTCTTTTAAAGAAATATGCAGCTTTGCGATAAAATCAGCTTTACTTAAGCCGTAAATCGCTTCATTAGCGTTGGCACCTATGCTTGTTGCGCTGCGGATAATTTGCCTGGATATAACCGATTCGTGCTTTTCTTTAGTCAGAAATTTATGGAGCTTCACAATTCGTGCCGCAAAGTACAAGGATTTCTCAAGTAATACGCTGTTTTGAGCCATAACAACACCTTTTAGATAATAGATAATAAATAAGAGATAATAGATAATAGTACAAAAGCGGCAAGCACCGTATCTTTTATCTATTCACTATTATCTATTATCTCTTATCTTAGGCAAGCATCGCTTGCCGCTTTTGGTGCCGGTGGTGGGACTTGAACCCACACGGTATCGCTACCAACGGATTTTGAGTCCGTCGCGTCTGCCATTCCACCACACCGGCGGTTACCTGAATATATTATCACATTTTTTTGTAATTTGCAATACCTTTTTTAAAAAAAGTAAAAAAATAAAGAGAAATACTTTTCATATTTGTTATGGGTATCAATCTTCTTTGCAAACACCTTTGGGTATTGTCAAGCTCTTTTTCATATAAAAACCGCCTTTCTTTGTACAATAAGACGGCAAGAATGTAAATAAGTTCCTCTTTTATTAAAATTGTTACAAAATGACAGATTTCAGCGTAAGCTGTAAGAATTTACACAAGTAAGTTTGCTGAGGCATAATCTGATATTATAAAAAAAGAAGGACAGGTGATAAAAGCCTGCCCTTTTTTTGCATTAGTCAGTTTGATGGCACATCAACGTACTGAGCCGAAGCAAAGCCTAAAATACCGTTGTACTCAACCACATACCAAAGACCTGTGGTGCAGTAAACATTTACGCTTTCTCCGTTGGGAATCTGCGTCAGAATGTTTGCTTCAAGATTTGGACGTTCACGAAGGTTAAGCCGTCCTCCAGCCGTTGTGACAACGCCTCTGCGTATACCCGTGTATTCGTTGGGTGAAACAAAGAGCACGCCTAAAAACTCTGCAACGCCCTGTACAAGATTTCTTGCAATTTCATTTATGTTGTTCTTTATCCACTCAGCGTCTGACGGGTTGTCGTGATAAGCTATTTCAACAAGTACTGCAGGAGCAACAGTTCTTACAACCTCGGCAAGAGAGGTTGTGGGTACCGTTCTGACATTTGACGGGTTTGGATATATACTCATAAAGTTGTCGGCAAGAACGGTTGCTGCCTCACGACCGCTTCGGCTTCTTGTGTAGTAGTAAAAATCGGCACCTGTCAGCCGTCCAGAAAGATTTTCGGGAGAAGCATTGGAGTGAAGTGCAAGATGTAAGTCATAGTTGCCTGCATTTGACTGAGCAATAGCACGGGCAAGGCTTTCTCTTGGATTGTTTCGTGTGTAGGAAATACCCGAGGAAATGAGATAAGGCTCCATAGCATCGGCAATGAGATTCATATAATATTCTTCCGAGCCTGAACCGTCATAATAGTTGTTGTATTCCTGGGTTGAAGGACTTAAATATATACTTGGCATAGTTACCCCTCCGTTGTGTTTGTTATTACATTGTATTCGAAAAAATACAAATATGACACACGCATATTTCAGCTTGTCGCAAAACCATTATAAAAGTTTAGGTCAAGCCTTTTTTAAGGCTTGCAGTTTCCAAAGACAGCGTCTTTGGTCGCCGTCCGCAGACGGCGAAACACTTTATGCTTCACTAAGCGCAGGAAATGTGAGATAAAACATACTTTTTCAACAGACAAAAATATGACACACGCATATTTTTTTCTTTTGGCGAATAAAAAGTATGGGAGGCGAAAATATGCTTGGTAAAACTTTCGCAGTTATTATGTTGCTTTCCTTTGTGACAGCCGTTGTAAACGGCAATGTTACAAGGCTTTCCTTTGAGCTTATCGAAGCATTGCCCGATGCTGTTAATCTTTGCATATCAATATTGGGTATGATGTGCTTCTGGTGCGGAATAATGAATGTGCTTAAATGTGCAGGTGCACTGAGAACAATGTCATTACTTTTAAAAAAGCCTATGAAGTTTATTTACGGCAGTAAAAATCTTACCGATAATGACCTGCAGAATTTGTCGGCATCCTTTGCGGCTGATTTTCTGGGACTTGGAAACGCGGCATTGCCCTTTGGTATAGCCGCAATGAGAAGTCTTAATAAAAATAACCGCGATATAGCAAGCGATGAAGCAATTATGCACGCAGTTATAAATACAGTTCCGATACAGCTGATACCTGCAACGCTTATAGCTCTAAGACAGCAAAACGGCAGTGAAAATCCCTTTGATGTTGTGCCGTATATATGGCTGTGCTCGGTGATTATAACGGTGTTTGCTGTAGCTGTGTGCAAAGTGTTTAAAAGATTTTTTAGCGTAAGGAGAAAAAATGACCTTTGATGTTTCTACATTGATATTGCCCCTTGTACTTTGCTTTGCGGCAGCGGCTTTTATTTTTAAGAAGGATTGCTTCAGAGCTTTTACCGAAGGAGCAGCAGAAGGAATGAAATGCTGCGCAGACCTATTGCCTGCAATGCTGCTTATTATGTGCAGCGTAAATGCTTTGTTTTCAAGTGGACTTTCGGATATCGTTTGTAAGGCTTTTTCTCCCGTGTTATCGCTTGTGGGCGTTCCTTATGAAATGATACCAACCGTTGTACTCAGACCATTTTCTGGTAGTGCTTCTACAAGCCTTGCTCAAAAGCTGTTCTCAGAAAGCGGGGCCGACAGCGTGCCGTCAAAAATTGCCTGCCTGCTTATGGGCTCGACTGATACACTGCTATACACCCTAGGAATGTACCTTTCGTCTATAAATGTAAAAAGGACGCGGTATGCTATCCCTGCGTCCCTTGTAGTATTTGTGTTCAGCGTGATTGTATGCACGGCTGTAGGAAATGCTGTTTTCAATTAGCTTGCCTGTTGTCAATGATGTT
This sequence comes from Eubacteriales bacterium, assembly GCA_045646465.1. Taxonomy (GTDB): domain Bacteria; phylum Bacillota; class Clostridia; order Oscillospirales; family CAG-382; genus UMGS1387. Next base: position 4,852 of record JAZRKT010000138.1, read on the forward strand.
TTTTGCCCAAAAACCATTTCTGATAAGTATAAATCCTATAATAAGCTTGAATATCTCAATCATAAGACTGGCAAAATACACCGTAACCACATCAAATGAAGTAAAGCGTGCCATAACATAGGTGAAGGATACTGTTATGACAAACATATAAACGCTGTCGAAAAGGAAGGTTATAAAGGTTTTTCCTCCGCTTCTTATTGCAAAATAGAAGGAATTCATAATCGAGTGAAGAGGCAAATATATTGCCTGACAGATTATAAAGTGCTTTGCGAGGTTTTTAACGGCTTGTGTGGTGTTGTAAATTTCAGGATATAGACTGCTTGTCAGCGCCATAACGACACCGAGTACAAGACAGATTACAAATGATAAAAACGTGAGCTTTACGTTGACGTCCTTTGCCTGTTCAATTTTGTTAGCACCCAAAAGTCCGCCGACCATAATTGATATGGAACTGCCGAAACCGATAATTGCGACCATAAAAATGTTGGAGATAGTTGAGCAGATGTTAGTAGCTGCAACAACGTCAAGACCTCTGAGCGCATAGCAGTAGTTAAGAAGTGCAACGCCAATCGACCAACACGCCTCGTTTGCCATAAGTGGAAGAGCTTTGGGCATAATTCTTTTGGTAAGTGAAAGGGGAACGGAAAAGTTTCTGTAAAGCCCCTTGGAAAATGGAAATTTTTTCTTGTTGATGTGAACAAAAGCACAAATTACAATTGCTTCAACATAGCGCGACGTCACCGTTGCAATAGCCGCACCTGTAACACCAAGAGCAGGGAAGCCGAATTTTCCGAGTATTAGAATATAGTTTAAAATAAGGTTGACAAATACAGCGCAAATTCCTGAAATGAGAGGTATTATAGGCTGCTCGGTTTCACGTAGGGTACTGCTGTAAACCTGAGAAACGGTAAAGGGAATGAGACCTATAAGCATTACTGAAAGATATTTTTTTGCTTCTAAAAAGGAGATTTCAAGGTTCAGCTCCTGACCGCCCTGATGCAGATACGATTTTATTAAAGATGAGCCAGCAAACTGAAAAGCAAGAATTGCACCGAAAAGCAAAACAGAGGAAAAAACAAGCTTGAGCCTTACGGTTTTTTTGATGCCGTCGTTGTCGTTATTACCGAAATACTGTGCCGTAAAAATACCGACACCGCTGACAATGCCGAAAAGCGCAAGATTGAATACAAATAACAGTTGATTGACTATGGCAACGGCACTCATCTGCTCTGTGCCGACCATACCCACCATAATGTTGTCAATCATACTGACAAAGTTGGTTATACCGTTTTGAACCATAATGGGTAAAGTGAGGGCAAAAACTTTTCTGTAAAATGATTTTGTGCCTACAAATTTGTTTAATAACATTGTGTACCTCGGATGTTTGAAAATTCTTACGATATTCTATCATTATCTTGCCTCTTTGTCAACCAAATATTTACTTAAAATCAGTTAAAATTATTTTTGATTTTTTTGTAAAAAGGTATTGACAAACCGATTATGCTGTGTTATAATATCAAACGCTGTGGCAAGGAACAATACTTGCAGCAAAGCGGAATCTGGGTGTGGCTCAGGTGGTAGAGCGCTACCTTGGGGTGGTAGAGGCCGTGGGTTCAAGTCCCGCCACTCAGACCAAAGCAAGAGAGTATCGGAAAAACCGGTACTCTTCTTTGTATATGCGGGACTTGAAGCCTAAGAGGGCTTCGAACGTCAGGAAAAACAGCCTGTTACGGCTGTTTTTCAGTGAGAAGGGGCGAAACGGGTACCGCAAAGCGGTCGTTGAGCAGTGCAGACGCGAAGCGTATGGGTCCCGCCACTCAGACCAAAGCAAGAGAGTATCGGAAAAACCGGTACTCTTC
>JAZRKT010000139.1:0-21696 GCA_045646465.1 Eubacteriales bacterium
TGCAAGCTCGTAGCCGTCACCGCCGTTGTTGCCTTTTCCGCAGAGAATAACAATTTTGTCTTTTGTGCCGATTTCCTTGTAAATTTCGTTAAAGCAGGCACGTGCGGCGTTTTTCATAAGTGTAAGCTCGCAAATACCGTACTTTTCCCCTGCAAGAGCATCAGCCGTTTTTATGGTTTCGGGTAAAACGCTGTACAAAATAATTCCTCCCTGCTTTTAAATGGAGTAAAGATAAGGCTTTCCGCCTTCAAAATAATAGCTCTTGTCAATACCTAAGGTCTTTAACATTGCCTATGCACCGTCAAAATTATTCTCCTCATACTGCTTTTTGAGAAGCTATACCTCCTGATACTCTTTTCTGGTATTTTCCGTACAGCCGTCTTTTATGCCATATCTTAAATCGGCGTGCTCTGTAAAAGCAATACTCTCAAAGCCATGCTCGTAGACATATTTGCAGGAAGCTGTAGGAGTTTTGTCACGGAAAGCTTAGTGAGAAAGACTTGTATGATTGTGGCAATCGTAATACATCTAATCACCTGTAAACCAATCTCGAATTACATTATACTCCCAAAAAAGGCTTATGTCAAGAAAAAACGGCCGTGTAAAAAGCCGTTTTCTCAATTTTATTAAGTTTGGTGTTATTGCTGTGCATCAAGCTTGAAGGTAATGTCAATGGTTTCACCTGTTGCAAGATCGTCCTCGCTGTCGCGGTAAACCGTTACGGTAACTTCTTCGCCTGCTCTTGCAGAGCCCTTTGCATCGTTGATTTCCTGAACTGTAGTAACCTCTTTGCCGTTGTAGTGGGTGATAATGTCGCCTCGCCTTAAGCCTGCACGTGCTGCTGAGCTGTTTTTGTCAATCTGAACTACAAGCACGCCTAAGGGAATGTTGTAGTATTCAGCTTCATCCTCGGAAATGGGACTTCCGGAAATACCGATTATACCCTTGCCGTAAGCAAAGTCCTCCTGAGTTCTTTCAATAACCTTGCCGTGTTCAATAAGCTGCTTGATAATGGGCATTGCGCCGTTCATAGGAATGGAGAAGCCGATGCCCTCGTAGCTTGAAGAATTAAGCTTTAAGGTGTTGATGCCGATAACCTGTCCTCTTGTGTTGATAAGAGGACCGCCACTGTTGCCGTGGTTAATGGTGGCGTTGGTCTGGATAAGAGTCATTGTCTTCTGGGTTGAGCCGTAATTGTCGCTTATTTCAACGTTTCTGTTAATGGCAGAAACAATACCGTCTGTAACCGTACCGATAAATTCAATACCCGCAGGACAGCCGATAGCCACAACAGATTCGCCCACAACAAGCTCGTCGCTGTTGCCTATTTCCATAGGAACAAGCTTTGTTTCATTGTCGGGAGTGATTTTAAGAACGGCAATGTCAGATAAGCTGTCGCTGCCGATAACCTCAGCCTCGTACTGCTTTGAATCGTGTAGAATAACAGTTACCTTTGTAGCATTTTCAATTACGTGGTGGTTGGTTATAATATAGCCGTCTGCGCTGTAAACAAAGCCTGAGCCCGAAGCCTCCGAAACACCCGTCTGAGTGCCGAAGCCGAAGGGATAGCTGTAGGAAACTTCAATTTCCGAAATGATTCCTACACTTGAAGGAGAGCACTTTGCAGCAATTTCAGGAATTGTGAGGTGACCGTTAGCTTTAAGCTCGGAATCGTATACAACGTAGTTTGAAGCGGAAGCTGAAACACCGGGATTTGTAATCTGTGCATTACCTGAACTGTTGTCCTGACTGTCGCCGATAATCTGCTCACCGTTAATTTTGACACTTGCATCAAAATCAACATATCCGCCTACAACGTGGCTGACAACAAGGCAAGTTAGCACCAACACCGATAAAGTAAATACTGAAAGCATTGTGCCTACAAAAATCTTAAAGCCCTTGTCTGAGGATTTGTTTTTTTTGTTAACTGAAGTTTTCACGCCTTCGCCGTTCCATTCGTAACCCTGCTTGCTGTTGCCGTCAACGTTTGAGGTGTAGGCGGTACCTTCGACGTAGCCAGAAGAAGACTGTTCGGGAGCCTGAGGAACAGCCGTCGGTGCATCTTCATTTACCTGAGGTGCCAAATTGTCTGCATATTTTGTATCCTGCGCAAAAAGATTCTCAGCACTGATAACCGTTTCTTGCTGAGAAGGATGATTGTCAGCTTTGGGCTCTTGGCTAATTGAAGAAGATGCATCGCTCAGCATACCGTCCTGCGATAAATTGGGCTGTGAGCTCTCGTCGTTTGTTGCACTGTTTATATTTTCGTTCTTTTCGTCAAACATATATATATAGTCCTTTCGTGAGAATTGGTTTTCCTTTTTACGTATTTATTTTACATCAATATTTTGAAGTATTATTGTTACTTGTGTGATAAAACAATGAAAAAACAAAATGTTCTCTGTATTATTCTTGCCCTTTCAGAGGTTGTTATGCTATAAAAAGCACCGCCTCAAAAAGAGGCGGCACATAATCGAATTTTCTTTATCGCTTGAGAAGGGAAGAATCAATAACCTTTTTGATAAGCTCAAGCGCTTCAGCACGTGTAAGCTTGTCGTAGGGTCTGAAGGTATTGCCATCGCCGTCAACAATTTTAAAGCCCTTTGCAATGGCAATAAAGCCTACATCCTCAGCAAGAAGGTCTGTGTTGTCTGCAAAGTCTGTAATAAATACATCACGCAGAAGAGCTATTTCGTAGTAACCAAGTGCCGTGATAATATACTTGACAGCATCTGCTCTTGTGACATTTCCTTCACCCAAGGTAAATGAGTCGCTGTAAGCATAAAGCCTTGCTTGTTGGAAAAGCTGTGTAAGCTCGTCGCCTGTCAGAGTGCTGTCAGGCATGAATTTTTCACCTTCAAAGCCAATACCTGCATAGGAAAAACGCTTGATTGTTTCTTCTGCCCAATGTCCTTGTATGTCGCTGTAAACATATGCAGAAGTCTTTTTGTATTCTTCACCTGAATAGTAAATCATAACGCCGTCAGCTGCTCTTATTACCGTCGTGCCGGGAGCATATGCCGAATAAACGGCTCTTGAATAGGTATTTGTTTCGTAAAGCTCGTTGTAGTCGATGTATTCGCCCTTGTTGACGTCAAGTAAATATTTGTTGTAGGTGTAGTCTGAGTTAACCTCGTAGTTGATGCCAAAGCCGTCATAGGAATACAGAGCATTAAGCGCTTCCTTGTCGGAAATAACATTCTTTGGAGATTCAAATTCAATATCGTCATACCAGCTGTAGCTGTACTGTGTGATTTTACCTGATACAAGGTCAACGTCGCAGCTTAAATTGTTATATGTAAAGTCAATTCCTTCGTTTACACGTGTAAAGCGGAAGGTTTTAACGCCGTAAACGGGGTTGCTCTTGCCGTCCTCTGTTAAAACATATTTAATGGGTGAGTGCTCCCACGAATCGGTAAGACGTGAGGACTCAAACTTTTCGGGCTGAAGGTCTTCAAGAAAGCTTTCTGCAATTTTCTGAGCCTGTTCAAAGGAATAGTTGAGCTTAGGAATTTCAAGCTTGTTTTCAGTGTAGTACCAGTGGTCGGGCAGAGTTGCGCTGTAGCTTATAAGAGTACCGTCGTTTGCATCAACAACAGCATACATTCTTGAATAGCTGTATTTGGAAGATTCGGATGACGGAGCAGTAAAGGTGATGTTCCATACATACTGTTCTTCTTCCTTTTCGCTGCCGTCTTCGCTTTTCAGAATTATAGGCTTTTCGTCGCCGTAATCCTTGTTAAGGGTGGCAGATACGGCAGTTGCATTTTTGTCGATGTACAGAGCGTCGTTTTTTGTGATTACCGCAATTGCTTCATCCTTGCTAATAAGACTGTCAAGAACGCCTAACTGTTCAAGCTCTTTTTCCGTGAGCTGATAGCGATAGCCTGCATCTTTGACAGCAGAGGCACTTTCCTCGGTAACAGCAGAATCCATCATCAGCTTATTGTTGCTTGAACTGCCCATACCGCCGCCCTTTTCGTTTACAAACCAGGTGTTTCTTTCTGTGTAAACCTTGCCTGTGTATGCGTCAACGGAAATATAGCTTTTTTCAGGAGTGTAAACAAGGAAAGCATTTCTTGACTTCAATTTACCCGTTTCCTCATCATATTCGCTTTTCAGACGGTAGGAAAGCACCATTTTCTGATTTTCACTTAAAATTTCTTTAGCCTTTTCTGGAGTTATAGCAGGCTTTTCGCTGTTAAATTCGATACCGTTTGCAAAGGATGTGCCGAAGGACTCAACCTCTCCCGTATTGTGATTGACTGTAACGGATACAGTGTTGTCGGGAACAGGAATGCCGTTTTCATAGCGTGTAAATCTGTAAGTGTATGTGTTGCTGAAAAGACTTGTGATTGGAAGTGCGTCGGCAACAAGCTGTGTGTCAGCTATATAGGGAGCGGTTTTTTTGATGAAAGCAAGTGCTGTATCCAAAAAAGCATCGGGAGCATTTTGCGGCAAATTGGCACCGTAAGGCTTGTTGTAGTTGTAACGGCTGAAGGATGTGATTCTGCCTTCGCTGTCGCATCTTACAAAAACCTCGCCTGTTTCACCATCAGTCCAGCTTAAATTCCAGGAGGGAAGAGAATAGTAGCTTCCGTCGTTGAAGTCCCATGAAAATTCCTCAAATTCTTCTGGCACATCAATAAGAGGTCTTACTTTTTTAATAACCTCCTCAAGCTTTTCACTTGTAGGCTCGTTAACTGCAGAAGCCTTTTCTGATGCAAAGCTTTCTATATCCTCGGTAGCAAGCTCTGCCGTATTTGCGAAAGCTGTAAGCGATGAGAAAAGCATCGCAGAACAGGTAAGTAAGCTAATAAATTTTTTCATTGATAATTCCTCCTTTGAATTACGTTTACCAATTTGACGGGAAACATAAGGGAAAAGTTCCTAAATTTTGAAAAAAGTTTTTTAATCGATAATTGCCGCAAGGCTGTCAAAGTTGCTTGCATATTGCGTATCAAAGGTGCTTATAAGGCTGTCTGCTGCATCGTTGAAGTGTTTTACTGCGGCATATGCGCGAACTGTTTCATATTCGGGACTTTGGAAAAGGGAAGAGGGCGTAATATCAAGCCGCTGAATAATGTGATAGCCGTAGTCGGTTGTGACAATACCGCTTATCTGACCGATATTTAAAGCAAATGCCGCATCCTCAAATTCCTTTACCATTGTACCTTTTTTGAAAAAGTAACCGTAAGGACGCTCGTTCATACCCACATCCTCTCCGTATTTATCTTCAAGTGACGAAAAATCCTCACCATCTTTAAGCTTTTCTTCGATATCTTTGATAAGACCGTAGGCGTTTTCTCTGTTTTTTGAAATAAGTATATGACGAGCACAGACGTAGCCGTCGCTTATGGCAAATTCGCTTGTCTTGCTTGCATCAATTTTTTCGTAATAGTGACTGATTAGTAAGGGGATAAGCTCGTTTGTCACGGTAAGCTGTGCAAAAACCTTGTCGCTCAGCCTATTGCTTTCAAGAATGGTTTTGTAATCCGAATTTGTGTATCTTGCATATTTTGCATTGTAGTAGTCGGTGAGCATATCGCAAAGCACACTTCTTGAAATTTTGAGCCCGACGCTTTGAGAAAGACGAATCATTGCCGTGTTTTCCCCTGCTGCCTTTTGAATTTTGCTTAAAGAGCCGTTGTTTGTGTAAGAATAATACCTGTAAAGAGCACCGCTGATTTCTAAACCGTCAATATTCAGAAGGTGGATTTTGTCAAGTGTGTCGTCTGATGTCTGATATGAGAAAATTTTAAAAACCGTGTCAATGTCGTAGTGCTCAAGCTGAGGTAAAAGACAGAAGGAAATTCTTGTTTCGGGCAGCGCAATGCGCGAAAGAATTGCGGCTGCTCTTGCACGTGTAAGCGTGCTTGACGGAAGAAAAGTGCCGTAGTCATCGTTTCCGCAAAGAATACCAGCATTGTAAAACATATAAACAGACGGCGCAAATATAGCGTTCTTTGGCACGTCAAGAATATCGGTGACATTGTTTATTGCGGGGAAATACTCGTCAGTAAGAGCATTGGCAAAAAGTGTTACCGCTTCGTGCGACTCTATTGCTCGGTTGTAGTCAGAAAACTGATTTTTGCTTATTATTCCTCTTTGCAGACAAAAGCTTACATATTTGTCGTACCACGCCTTACCACTCGTGATGTCGGGAATTTGGATATCGCTGTAAATGGCGTTCAGTCTTGCGGCAATGGTAATAGCTTGGGACACGGGCATAACACCGTTTATGTCAAAGCTGTAATCGGAAACTCCGTCCATAAGTCCAAGCTCGTAGACGTTTTTTACGTTTTCGGAAAACCAGACATTTTGAGGAACATCGTTGAAGGTGCCGGGGTATGTAGCCTGCCTTTCAAAATTTCGCGCAAAGGTCAGTGTGCTCAGTAAAATCAGTAAAGAAAAAGTGCATATATAGAGCTTTGATAATTTCATATTCCGTACCTCCTTGCAGTATCTAATATATCTAAATATGATTTTACTACTGTAATTATACTACACATATTATTGATTTTCAACAGTAATGTTATGATAAAAAAGAAAAAAACTGTCTTTACCCTACATAAGAGTAAAGACAGTACAAGCTCAAGTTTAAATTAGCCAATCTTACCGTAAGCCTTGTTGAATTCCTTAAGCTTTGCAAGAGCTGCGGTTTCGTTAGCCGCATATGTAGAGGAGAATTCACCGCCGGAATGAGCAAGGTCGTTACCGATGGATTGGAAGACACCGCCTGAAACGTAACCAAGGTCGTATATAATGGAGTTCTTGATGATGTCAATCATCTTTTCAGACTCTGCGTCACGTGAGAACTTTGTCTTAAGAGAAACATCGTAGAAAGCAGGAATAACTTCCTTGGAACCAACAGCACATAATGCTTCCATAATGTTACCTGTTCTGTTTTCATCTTTAACGGTGATAGGCATAAGAACAAGTGAAGCACTACCATTTACAACTGTTGCGTATTCATCATCTTCAGTAAACTTAGGTGTAGGAATGATACCAAAGTCGTCTGTCATAGCTCTCATGACCTGTGCTTCTCCAAGACCTCCATCTTTGAAAAGAGCACGTCCGTTATTGAAAATACCGGAGCCTGTGTACTTAACGCAAAAACCGCCTGCGTTATCCTGAGTTGTGAGAATAACGTCATCGGAGCCTACAAGATCAAAATACTTATTAAAGAAGTCAACGGTCTTTGAGCTGTTAAGTGTAAGCTGGGGAATACCTCTTGCATCCTTTGCGTAAATGCGCTGACCTGTGGTATAGAGGAAGGAGATGGGGCTTTGCCAGTCGCGGGATTCGAAACCGAATCTGTCATCATCAGGTCTGATAACACCGTCACCGTTTAGGTCCTTTGTACCCTTCTTTACAAGCTTAGCAAACTGGTCAAAGGTCCATTCGCCGTCAATTACCATTTCGTAGGGATACTCAAAGCCAAGCTCATCAAAGAGTGTCTTGTTGAAGAAAAGACACATAGCACCTGAAAGACCGCTTACCTGAATATCACCGTCAAGCACATAAAGATGACCATTGATGTTACAGCTGTCAACAATGTCCTGGGACCACCAAGGCTTGTCAAGGTGAATGGTTTCGATTTCGTTGTAATTCATAAGAGTATTTTGAATAGCGTAAGAAAAGGATGAACGGGAGTGCGATAGAATCATATCATATTGGTCGTCGCCTGCGAGAATACTGCTTAGAGCATCTGTTTCTGCACCGGCTGAGGAAGACTCAACAGAACTGATTTCAATGTTAAGAAGCTGTTTTACAGTTTCGTTTCTTCTGAAAATAGCATCGTCTATGATTTCACCTGTTTGTTCTTCAACAAGCTGAGTTTTGAGAGAACCCTTACGGTTAAGAATACGGAAATTGTAGCCTTCATAGTCCTCGATGAGGATGTCCTTTAAGAATTCATCTTCTTCATCAATTTCAATTTCCGTATGTTTTTCTTGTTCTTTCTTGCAGGCTGCAAATGAGAATACAATGCAAAGAGCAAGTAAGGCAAAAAGTAATGATTTCAGTTTCATTTTAAGTACTCCTTATAGATATTGTTATTGCATTTTAGCACAAAAGTGATTTCTTGTCAACCGATAGCAGTCTTTTTTTGGTAAAATGTCACATTTTATTAAAAAATGAGGAAGGAGTTTAATATTTTTGATAGTTGCTTTTTACGCCTTTTTTCTTGTCTTTGACAAATGTGAAAAAACAAAAGAGCTGCCATAATAAGCAGCTCTCTGTGTCAAGATAAGATCATAATCATTCTTCAATAAACATCTCAACAGCCTTGTAAAAGCTGTCAGCGTTGTCAGAGTGAACGGTAACCTCAATAGGATTCATAAGATCAAGGCTGAAAATACCCATAATGGACTTTGCATCAACAACGTATCTTCCGCTTTTAAGGTCGATTTCGCCGTCAAACATAGTGGCTGCCATTACAAACTTTTTGACTTCTTCGATTGTGGAAAGCTTTACGTTAAATGTTTTCATAATTATTTCCTCCTTAATTATTGTGTAATTATTATAAACCTAACGGTAAAAAAAGTCAATTTAAATTTTACACAATAAATCGTAGAGGAAAGTTAAATTTTTGTGCATAAATCCGTATTGTTCAAATTGTAACATTATTTTTTCATTGTGTTTACAGATTAGGGAAAAAATACTATTATACTATACAGTAGCGGTCTATAGTCAATCCGCTAAACAAATACAGTAATTAAGAGTGTTATTATCAAAATATATGGAGTTGGATTATGTCTTTCATAATGGCTTGTTTATTGATTTATGTATCGTATATATTGGGTACAATTTTGTCTTCGCAGTTAGTCTTAAGTATAAGAACAAAGAGGATCTCTTTTGGAACAGCGTGGTGGACCGCGTTGACGATATTTGCACTTTACTTTTGCTTGCCTGTTTTTATTGTTGGAACGATAATAGCAGTTGTTAAGGTTATAATCAAGTTAAAAAAATAATTTGACAAAGAGGTATCATTATGACATTTTATATATTGTTTATACTGTTTTTTTCTTTACACATAAACAGACGTATGCAGGCCGTCATTTTACAGGAGCATCGGAATAGATAGGATGCTTTGTCACTTTGTTTGGACTTGCCGGCTTTGTATTCGAACTGTACGTATTAATAAATACCGCAATCAGAAAAATTGTAGTTAAAGAGGGATAAATTATGGCAAAAGAATTTAAGAGAATCGGTGTTCTTACCAGCGGTGGAGATGCTCCTGGTATGAATGCAGCAATCAGAAGTATTGTAAGAAGCGCAATTTCAAGAGGCATAGAGGTTATGGGCATTTACTGTGGCTATAAGGGACTTCTTGAAAATGATATGAAGCTTATGGGCGCGAGAGATGTATCCAACATCATCAATCACGGTGGTACAATGCTTTACTCGGACAGATGCGAAAAGTTCAAATATGAGGAAGGTATTCGTGAAGCTGTTGAAAACTGTAAGAAGAACGGCATTGACGGTATCATTACGCTGGGAGGCGACGGTACTTTTAGAGGAGCAACCGACCTTTCAAGACGCGGAATTCCCTGCATCGGCATACCCTGTACCATTGATAATGATATTTCAGTCTCCGATTATACAATCGGCTATGATACGGCAAAGAATACAGTTGTTGAAATGGTTGATAAACTCCGTGATACCTGTGAGTCCCATGCAAGATGTAACGTTGTTGAGGTTATGGGAAGAAATGCAGGATATATTGCAATAGATTGCGGTATTGCAGTTGGTGCAACAGGCGTGGCAATTCCTGAAATTCCCTTTGAAAAGGACGCTCTTATTGAAAAGATAAAGAATCTTTCCGCCGAAGGCAAGAGAAACTTTATTATCATTGTTTCAGAAGGAATGGGCAAGACTTTTGCTTCCGACCTTGTATCTGAAATTGAAGAAAAGACAAAGGTTGAAACAAGACTTGCCGTTCTCGGCCACGTACAGCGCGGAGGTTTTCCTACATGCGAGGACAGACTTATCGCTTCAAGAATGGGTGATAAGGCGGTGGATATTCTTCTTGAAGGCAAGTATAATCAGGTTGTTTGCTACTCTAAGGGCGAAATCTGTGTTAAAGATATGGAATATGCCTTTACACTTGACAGAATTGTAAAGAAAAAAGCAACAGAGGAAGAGATTGCCAAACTTGATCCTGCAGTAAAGGAAGAAATGTTTGCACGAGCAAAGGCGCTTCATAAGCATTTTGTTGATCTTTATGATCTTTCTTGCCGTATTTCCATTTAATTTTTGAAAAACTGTTGATAGCTTTCAGGAATGAAGTCATAATCAATCCGTAAGAGGTTTTTTTAATAGAAAAAGTGAGTATTATAAGATGTTCTATACAGCACCTGAAATTGAAGTAGTAATGCTTGTAGCACAAGACATTCTTAACACTAACGGTGTACTCATTGACGGTAAAGAACTGTTCGGCGAATAATTCCCTTTAATAAATGCAACATTAGTCCCGTCTTGTGACGGGATTTTTTATTTGCAAAATTAAACTTATAATAAATAATTCATAAAATGGTCTTTACTTTTTTGCTTTAAGTTGTTATAATGATAAAGTATAAGTGGTATTGTGCCCGAGAATACAAAGAAAGTGCCGCAAAGCGGTAAAGGTGATATGCAAATGAACGAAAAACTTAAAAGCCCTATGGTAAATAATCTGTTCAAGGCAGTACTGTCATTAGAGACAATCGAGGAGTGCTATGACCTTTTTGAAGACCTATGCACAGCCTCCGAAATCAAGGAAATGGCAAAGAGAATATCAGCAGCTCATATGCTGTCTGAGGGCAAGAAGTATACTGAAATTGCCGACAGCACAGGACTTTCCACCGCTACTATCAGCCGTGTTAACAGAGCACTTAAATACGGAAGTGACGGATATACCAGAGCTTTGTCAAAAATTGATTATGAAGAATGAGGCATACGGCAAGACCTTTGCCGGGGTCTATGACACATTAAATAGAGATGTTAATGCGAAGAGCTTTGCAGACTTTTCCGAAAAATGCTTTGCAAAATATGCAGGAGCCCACGTTAATCACGTGTGCGAAATTGCCTGCGGTACGGGAAGCGTAGCCATAGAGCTTGAAAAAAGGGGCTATAAGGTGACGTCGAGCGATATTTCAGAGGATATGCTTGCAATTGCCGACAGTAAAGCATATGACGAAAAGTGCAAAAACGTAATTTTCACAAAGCAGGATATGAGAAGCTTTACAGCCTCAAACAAAGCAGGTTCTGTTATTTGCTTTCTTGACAGTATAAACTGTCTGCTCACACCCAAGGACGTAAAGAGCTGCTTTCAAAGTGCATATAATATCCTTGTGGACGGCGGAGTGTTTGTTTTTGACATAAATTCAAAGTATAAATTTGAAAATGTCTACGGAGATAACGCATATGTCCTTGAGGATGAGGGCATTTTGTGCGCCTGGCAGAATTTCTATGACGTACAAAAGAAAATCTGTGACTTTTACCTGACATTTTTTATTAAAAATGACGACGGCTTATATCAGAGACAGGACGAAACGGTAAGCGAGAGAATGTATACCGTAAAAAAAATCGTTTCTTATCTGAAGGAAGCGGGCTTTGAGGAGGTTTACACTTTCTCTGATTTTGACTTTAATCCTGCCGAAGAGACAACTGATGAGAGAATTTTTTTCGTTGCAAAAAAAGTATAATATTAAAAAATCCAATTGTAACCTCAGGGCGGTCTTTGGTCGTCCGATGTTTGTAATTTGAAATTTTAAAAACATTGGGAGAGAAAATGAGAGATAATACAATAACAAGAGCTATGACACGCTGCGGAAGCGCACGAATAATTGTCATCAATTCCAAAGCCATGGTAAATGATGCAATAAAAATACATAACCTTTCGCCCACTGCTGCCGCAGCTCTCGGAAGAACGCTGACAGGCACATCTATGACAGGTATTATGCTTAAGGATAAGGACGATACCGTAACCGTAACATTTAATGGCGATGGCGTGTGCGGAAAAATTCTTGCCGTGTCCGATTATTACGGAAACACCAAGGGCTTTGTGCAGTATCCGCAGGCGGATTTGCCACTTAATTCCAAGGGTAAGCTTGATGTTGCAGGAGCTGTAGGTAAAGGAACAATGAGCGTTGTCAAGGATATGGGTAAGGGCGAGCCCTACTGCGGACTTGTACCCATAGTTTCTGGCGAAATTGCCGAGGACTTTACACAGTATTTTGCCACAAGCGAGCAGACACCTACAGTCTGCGCTTTGGGTGTACTTATCGGCAATGACTATAAATGTAAATCGGCAGGCGGCTTTATGATACAGCTTTTGCCGGGTACGGACGATGCTTTTATAGATAAGCTTGAAGCAAGACTTCCTCTTATTCCGCCTGTGTCAACAATGTTTTCAAGCGGTAAAACAAATGAGGAATATCTGAAGGACATTCTCGGCGATATAGAGTTTGATGTCTTTGACGAGGCTGATGTTTCATATCATTGTGACTGCACAAGAAAAAGAGTTGAAAAAGCGGTAATGAGCGTGGGTAAGGATGAGCTTTGCGAAATGGTTGCGGAAGGTAAAGAAATTGAAGTTACCTGCCAGTTCTGCGATAAGATTTATAAGTTTACTCCCGAACAGCTTGATAAAATGGCGAAAGGCATAAAATAAAATGGCACAGATTGTTGAAAATACCTCATCCTGTGAGGTAATACAGAAGTATATTGCCAAGGCAAGAGAGCTGCTCAGTATAATCTCACAACAAAAGGGAAGTAAGCTGAAAGTGTATATAGCCACCTTCGGCTGTCAACAGAATGAGGCAGACAGCGAAAGACTGCTCGGTACGGCACTTACTCTTGGCTATGAAAAAACGGATACACCTAATGATGCCGACCTTATAATATTTAATACCTGTGCCGTTCGTGAGCACGCAGAGCTTAAGGCTCTGTCAAAAACGGGGCAGCTTAAGCACCTGAAGCAAAAGAATAAAAATCTGTTTGTAGGTCTTTGGGGATGTATGGTAAGCAAAGAGGACAGGGTAGAGGAAATAAAGCATAAATACCCTTATGTTGATTTTGTTGCAGGAACAAATATGCTTCATAGACTTCCCGAAATACTGTGCGACGTAATTATCAGCGACAGACGCCGATTTTACGTTGATGATAAGGATTATCCGATGGTTGAAGGCGTTCCCGTAAAGAGGCAAAACAATATAAAGGCGTATGTTTCAATAATGTACGGCTGTAATAATTTCTGCACCTACTGCATCGTACCCTATGTGAGAGGCAGAGAAAGAAGCAGAAAAAAAGAGCATATACTGAGCGAAGTAAGACAGCTTGTAAATGACGGCTATAAGGAAATAACACTTCTCGGACAGAATGTAAATTCCTACGGCAAGGGATTGGATGAAGAAACGGATTTTGCGACCCTTGTGGATGAAATTTGCAAAATTGACGGCGAATTTACCTTGCGCTTTATGACAAGCCACCCCAAGGACGTTTCTGATAAGCTTATAGAGGTAATAGCAAAAAATCCTAAGGTTGAAAGACATTTCCATCTGCCCGTTCAGTCGGGAAGCAGTAATATTCTGATGAAAATGAACAGAAAATATGACAGAGAAAGCTATATATCAACCGTAGAAAGATTAAGAAAAGCTGTTCCCGATATTCTTCTTACAACAGATATTATCGTCGGTTTTCCGGGTGAAACGGAGGAAGATTTTCTCCAAACTCTCAGCCTTGTTGAAACGGTAAAGTTTGACGGCATTTATTCCTTTATATACTCAAAACGTCCGGGAACTCTCGGAGCCTCCTACGATGACCCTGCAAGCGATGAAGAAAAGCAAAAGCGTATGTCAAGGCTTCTGGCTCTTCACAGGGAAAACATCACAAAGATAAACTCGGAGTATGTTGGAAAAACAGTCCGTGTGCTTTGCGAGGAAAATAAAGCATCCGACGGCAGCTATGGCGGTAAAACAAGCTCCTTTAAGCTTGTTCGCTTCCAAAGTGAAAAAGATAATTTGTATGGAAAATACGTTAACGTGAAAATAGAAAAATACAGCGAAAGTATGCTGTACGGAAAGGAAATATAAGAATGGAACTTATTGAACTTGCAAGAGCTCTTGGCGAAAAGCTCGCTGAAAGCGAACAGTATAAAACTTTTTGCCAAACACGTGATAAGTGTAAGGCGAACAACGAGTTAAGAAGAAAGCTTGACGAATTCAAGGTGCAAAAAAAGGTATTTGAAATAGAAAGTCAAAAGCAAGAAAAGGACGAAAACCTTCTTGATGCCATCAACGCGAGAATGGAAACTCTTTACGGTGAAATTACGCAGCATCCCGAAATGAAGGCATACACTCAGGCGGAGGATGCACTTAATGTGCTTATGTCTGCAATCAATATGACTATTACCTCATATATCAGCCCTGAAAACCTCACAAGCGGTGAAGAAGAATACGGCAACTACGAGGACTGCGACGAAGAAGGCGGTGGAACAGGCGGCTGTACCCATAATTGCAGTACCTGCAAAGGGTGCCACTGATAAGATAAATAAAAGATAAGAGATAATAGTGAATAGATGTGGTTGAATTTCCGCAGGAAATTCTTCATGGATTTTAACCTATTGAGGATTTTTGTATAAATAGGAAGGAAAATATATGCCATATACGCCAATGATGCTTCAGTATCTTGAAGTAAAGGAGCAGTATAAAAACGAAATACTTTTTTATCGTCTCGGCGACTTTTACGAGATGTTCTTTGAGGATGCCAAAGTGGTGTCGAAGGAGCTCGAACTGACGCTTACGGGTAAAAGCTGTGGTATGGAGGAAAGAGCGCCTATGTGCGGTGTTCCTTATCACAGCGCCGAGACCTATATTGCAAGGCTTGTAAAAAAAGGCTACACCGTTGTTGTGTGCGAGCAGGCAGAAGACCCTGCAACGGCAAAGGGACTTGTAAAGCGTGAGGTTTCAAGAGTAATAACTCCCGGTACCGTTACCGAAAGCGCAATGCTTCAGGAGGGAAGAAATAACTATCTTTGCTCTATGTATATATCCGGCTCGGTTTGCGGTCTTTGCTTTGCGGACGTTTCCACGGCAAATATTTTCGTTACTCAGATAAGCGACGGCGAAATAAATAAAAGGATAATCAATGAGCTTGCGACCTACTGTCCCAGCGAGATTATCACCAATGCCGACAGAGACGGCGTAAAGGAAATATATTCCTACGTTTCGGAGCGTCTGGGTGCTGTTTTCAATGACAGGGCAGCGTCTATGTTCAGAGCTGGTGCATATGCCAGAGTTTGTGAGCATTTTGGACGTGATGAGCTTGATAAGTGCCTTCTCAATGAAAATTCGGTAGGCGTAGATGCCATAGCGGCGCTTCTTCTGTATATTTCCGAAACCCAGAAGGTTGACCTTTCCTACCTAAATAAAATCACAAGCTACGAATCAAACGCATATCTTGGTATTGACGTAAATTCACGACGTAACCTTGAGCTGTGCGAGACAATGCGTACCCGTGAAAAGAAAGGAACACTTCTTTGGGTGCTTGATAAAACAAAGACTGCAATGGGAGCAAGACTGCTTCGCAAATGGCTTGAAATGCCCCTTGTCAACTGCAATGAAATTGCGGCAAGACAAAAGGCTGTAGGCGAGCTTTACGATAATTTTATTGTCAAGGAAGAACTGCAGCACCTGCTAAGTGAAATCGGCGACCTTGAACGCCTTATGACAAGAGTTGTGTATAATACCACCAATGGCAAGGATATGAAGGCGATAGAAAACTCGGTAAAGGTGCTTCCTCAGATTAAGCAGCAGATGTCGGGATTTGTCAGCGACGAGCTAAAGGGTATGTTCGCTTCACTTGATACGCTTGATGATATAGGCGATTATATCGGCAGAGCCATAAAGGATGATCCACCCTTCTCGGTGCGAGAGGGAGAATTTATCAAGGACGGCTTTTCAGAGGAGGTAGACGAGCTTCGTTCAATGATGCGCGACGGACACTCCTGGATGACAAAAATCGAAACCACGGAAAAGGAGCTTACGGGAATAAAGAACCTTAAGGTAGGCTATAACAGAGTTTTCGGCTACTATATAGAAGTAACAAATTCATTTAAAGACCTTGTTCCCGACAGATACGTAAGAAAGCAGACTCTTACGGGTGCCGAACGTTATATTACGCAGGAGCTTAAAGAAATGGAAACCAAGGTGCTTGGTGCAAAGGAAAGACTTGTAGCACTTGAGTACGAGCTTTTCCAGCGCCTTCGCGAATATGTTGCAGATAACCTTAACAGAGTACAGAAGTCTGCGGTAGCTCTTGCAAAGCTTGATGTATATGTGTCTCTTGCGGACGTAGCAAAAAAGAATAACTATACCTGCCCCGAGGTTGATGAATCCGATGTTATCGACCTTGTTGATGCAAGACATCCCGTTGTGGAGAACTTTATGAAAAACGAAATGTTCGTGCCAAATAATGTGCGTTTTGATGATAATACAAGACTTCTTCTTATTACAGGACCAAATATGGCAGGTAAATCAACCTATATGCGCCAGACTGCACTTATAGTGATAATGGCACAGATAGGCTCCTTTGTACCTGCAAGAAGTGCAAGAATAGGCATAGTTGATAAGGTGTTTACCCGAATAGGCGCCTCGGATGACCTTGCTCAGGGACAGTCAACCTTTATGTTAGAAATGAGCGAGTGCGCTTATATCCTTCAGAATGCAACAAGTAAGAGCCTTATTATCTATGATGAAATAGGTAGAGGTACGTCTACATATGACGGTATGAGTATTGCAAGAGCAATTGTTGAGTATACGGTAAGTAAAAAGTTGTATGCGAAGACAATGTTTGCCACACATTACCACGAGCTTACGGAGCTGAGTGAAATATGTAAGGGTGTAGCAAACTTCAATATTGTGGCAAAAAAACGGGGCGAAGATCTTATATTCCTTCGTAAAATTGTCGAAGGAGCTGCCGACAGAAGTTACGGTATAGAGGTTGCAAAGCTTGCAGGTGTGCCAAAATCCATAGTAAATAGAGCAAATGAAATCTTAGGTGAAATTGAGCAGAAGCATAATGTCACTCCCGTTGCATCCCAGATGCCAAAAAGCAGGGATGACGATATACTGACGCTGAGTCTTGACAGCCTTGCTTCGGATGAAGTTGTGGAAAGAATCAAAAAGCTTGACATCGACACCTTAACACCTATTGAAGCGCTGACCACGCTGTATGAGCTTCGTAAGATGCTTAAAGAATGATATAAATAATCGATAAAACAGGGAGGTAAGCTTAAATGAACAGCCACGGGCGAGGGTGCAGTGAAAATTACATACACGCCGTTTTTTGCGCAAAATAAGCTTGCCTTGTTTTTGCGTGTTCTGACGGCGTAAAGTAAAATAGCCGTATCCTTACTGACATTATTTACCGTAAGGAGGAAAACAAAATGCGTGAAAACTATATTGATTTTGAAAACGAATTGAACGAATTGCTCTCGAAAAAGAACTTTTCCGAAATAAGAGAGCTTGTTTATGAAACACCGCCTGCCGATGCTGCAGAGTACCTTGAAAAACAGCCAATAGTTACGGTGTTGAAGCTTATGAAGGTGCTTCCTAAGGACATTGTGGCAGATGTGTTCAGCTATTTTGAACCCGAAACGCAGGAGAATATTTTCAAAAATGCATCAGAGGAAGAAATAGCAGCAATACTTGAGGAGCTGAGCACCGACGATGCGGCGGATGCGCTGTCGGAATTGCCGGCAAATTTTGTAAAGAAAATTCTCAAAAACGCCGATGCAGAAACAAGAGGAAGAATAAATAGCTTTCTCAACTATTCAGAGGATAGTGTCGGAAGCATAATGACAAGCGAATATACCAGCCTCAAAGCATCAATGACAGTAGGCGAGGCAATTGAGTATATACGCCGTGTTGCTCCCGATAAGGAAACGGTATATACCTGTTACGTTCTTGGCGAAAGACGCACGCTTATAGGAGTTATAGAACTTAAGGAAATACTATCCTGCCGTGATGATTTTGAAACTGTCGAAAATCTAATGGAAACAAATATCGTTAAGGTTTATACCTCGGATGACAGAACAGAAGCGGCAAGACTTACAAAAAAGTATGACCTTAATGCTTTGCCTGTTGTTGACAGTGAAGAAAAGCTTGTTGGTATTGTCACAATCGATGACGTTGTGGACGTAATTGAAGAAGAGGCAACTAAAGACATTGAACAGATGGCTGCTATTGCCCACGTTGAAACAACCTATCTTAAGACAAGCGTTTTTTCTCTTGTAAAGGCAAGAATTCCGTGGCTGCTTGTGCTTATGCTTGCAGGTATGCTTAATGGTATTATTTTGGGCGAATACGAGGCGGCAATTGCGGCACTTCCCATATTCGTAACCTTTATGCCGATGCTTACGGGAACGGGCGGTAACTCAGGCTCTCAGACAACGGCAACGGTAATACGTGCCATAAGCCTTGATGAGCTTAGACTTCGTGACACTCTTAGAGTTATGTGGAAGGAAATTAGAGTTGCGCTTGTAATAGGACTTGCATTCGGTGTTCTGAATTTTGCAAGAATATACTTTTTCACAGATGACCCCGATAGGGTGATGATTGGACTTGTGCTTGGAATCTCAATGATTTTTACAATTCTTATGGCAAAGTCTCTGGGTGCCGTGCTTCCGCTTCTTGCAAAGAGAATAAAGCTTGACCCTGCTGTTGTAGCTTCTCCTATGATTACAACAATTGTGGATGTTGTCAGCCTTGTGTTCTATTTTAATCTTGCTATGACACTTCTAGGTCATAGACTGTAACCGTGTGATACCTTTGCAGAAAAAACTGCAATCTTTAATTTGTTTTAAGGACTGATTTTATGATAAAACCAACCCCGAATAAAAGCCTGAATGACTTAACAAGTATGAAAACGGGAGGAAATGCCAAGGAAGCATATTTTCCCAAAAACGCCGGGGAGCTTATCGAAACGGTAAAGCAGTTAACAGCCGAAAATAAAAAATACGTTGTTCTCGGCAATATGTCAAATGTGCTTGTACCCGATAAAGGACTTGAAATACCGGTTGTTGTCACAACATCTATGAAAAATGTTAAGGTAATAAATGAAACATCCGAAAAAGTAACGGTGTACGCCGAAAGCGGAGTATCCTTTACAAAGCTTGCCTTTGAAATGTGCAAAAAAGGATATAGCGGACTTGAATTTGCTTACGGTATTCCCGGTACTGTGGGAGGTGCTGTTTATATGAACGCAGGTGCATACGGCGGCGAAGCAAAGGATGTAATAATAAAGGTGTATTCCTGCGATAAAAATGGAAACACCTTAGAATTTAGCAATGAAGAATGTAAGTTTGACTACAGAACAAGTGCCTTTGTTGATAACGGGCTTGTAATTATCGGTGCGGAATTTGTTCTTACAAAGGCTGATGCAGAAAAATGTGTTGATGATGCAAAGGAAATAATGCAGAAAAGAATTGATAAACAGCCTCTTGAATACCCCAGCTGCGGCAGTACATTTAAACGTCCGACTGGCTATTTTGCTGGTAAGCTTATACAGGATTCGGGACTTATGGGCTTTACCATAGGCGGAGCACAGGTCTCGCTAAAACACGCAGGCTTTGTCATAAATAAGGACAATGCCACAACGGAGGATGTGCTCAGTCTTATGAGATATGTGCGTGAAAAGGTTAAAGAGAATTACGGCGTAACACTTGAAGAAGAAATAAAGCTGCTTGATGAATACGGAGAAGTTTTTAAGCTATGACGGAAAAAACAAAACAAACCTTTACGGCAGAAGTAAAACAGTTTCTGTTGGGAATCAAAGAGAAAAAATGCTGTAAGAAAGCAAATGAGTTCTCAAAGGTTTTTTATGAAGAAGATATAGTTCTGGACAGGGCGCTGTTTAAATGTCCTGAATGCAGAAGCGCTTTTTTGAGAGGTCTTTTTATAAGATGTGCCAGCGTTAACGCACCTGATAAAAGCAATCATCTTGAGTTCAAGCTTACTAATGAAATGGATTGCGATGAGCTGACAATACTTTTGCGTGAATGTGGTTTTGAAGCAAAGACATCCAGAAGACGTAATACATATATAGTCTACTTCAAGGACGGTGAGACTATTTTCCAGCTTCTTTCGGTAATGGGAGCTCAGAAATATGCCTTTGATTTTCTTAACACAATAATTGAAAAGCAGATACGTAATGATGTAAACAGGGTACAGAATTGCGAGCTTGCCAATATGCAAAAAACAGCCAGCGCATCACAGCGAGTTATGGAAGCGATCAAAACACTTGAAAACGAAGGTTCTTTTGATAATCTTCCAGAAAAACTCCTTTATACTGCGACCTTGAGACGTGATAACCCTGACCTTTCCCTTAATGACTTGGCACTTATGCACCAGCCTGCCATAACCAAGTCCTGTGTTAACCACAGACTTGAAAAGATAGTAAAAACGGCGTTCGGAGAATGAGCAAACAATAATCTGCACGGTGTATTTAATTTGCAGATGAAAACTACGAATTTATTAGAAAGAGGTGATAATATGTCCTTTGTCCATCTTCACTTCCATAGTGAATACAGCCTTCTTGACGGTGCCTGCCGAATAAAGGAAGCGGCAAAAACTGCAAAAAAGCTGGGTCAAACTGCTCTTGCCATAACAGACCACGGGGTTATGTACGGAAGCGTCGAGTTTTATAAGGCGTGCAAAAACGAAGGTGTAAAGCCAATAATCGGATGCGAAGTTTATGTGGCACACGGTTCTCGCTTTGGGAGAGATAAAAATGCAGACAGTAAATATTATCATCTTGTGCTTCTTTGTAAAAATGAAACAGGCTATAAGAATCTGATAAAAATGGTATCCCTTGCCTTCACTGAGGGCTTTTATTCAAAGCCGAGAATTGACATTGATTTGCTTAAGGAAAATGCCGAAGGACTTGTTGCGCTGTCGGCGTGTCTGGGCGGATATATTCCTCAGAAAATAATGGACGGCGAGCTTGAAGAGGCGTATAATCATGCAAGGCTTATGAGGCGGCTTTTCGGTAAGGAAAACTATTATCTTGAGCTTCAAAGACACGGCATAGATGAGCAGGAAATGGTAAATGACGAGCTTATCAAAATGTCCAAAGAGCTTGATATTGAGCTTGTTGCCACAAACGACGTTCATTACCTTGAAAAAAGCGATGCTCAGACTCAGAGCGTGCTTATGTGTATACAGACATCAACCACTCTTGCCGAGGGCAGACATAAAGGCTTTGAGCAGGATGAATTCTATATGAAAAGCACTGAGGAAATGACACAGCTTTTCAGCGATGTTCCGAGTGCTGTTGAAAATACGAAAAAAATTGCAGATATGTGCAATTTCGACTTTACGTTTGATAAAATTTTCCTTCCTGCCTTTAATCCGCCTGATAATCTTTCGTCAAAGCAGTACCTTGAAAAGCTTTGCCGTGACGGACTTGAAAAACGACTGTTGGTATCACAGAATGCTGAAAGAGGTGAGTATGAAAGCCGTCTTGAATATGAGCTTTTCATAGTCAATAAAATGGGATATGATGAGTATTATCTTATCGTAAACGATTTTATTTCCTATGCAAAGAATAAGGGTATTCCCGTTGGACCGGGACGAGGCTCGGGCGCCGGAAGCCTTGCTGCATACTGCCTCGGTATTACCGATGTTGACCCCATAAAGCACGACCTGCTCT
>JAZRKT010000140.1:0-5155 GCA_045646465.1 Eubacteriales bacterium
GTTCTTGAGCCTGACGGAAACATAAGCATTATCCCCTTTAAGGATTTACCGTCAAAGGAAAAGGATGAGAATAAAAACGGTTTGCAGCATATGCTGATTATCGACGGAAAAATAAACAAATCAGAGCTTGAAATGTTCGGATATTCAGCAGAGTGGCTTATAAAAAGATTGAGAGCTCACGGAAAAAAACGTGTAAAGGATGTTTTCTTTTTCGGTGTTGACGATATGGGCAATGAGGTTATTCTTGATTGAGGCGTTTTTTCTATTTTCTCTTTTTTAGCTACTCTTATGTATCGCAGTGGGTGTTTCTGTGCTGCGTTACACAAAATTATCTAAAAAAGAAAACAAAAAAGAACACCCTCAAAAACAAAAATGGTATGGAATAAATCCATACCATAGTTGTAATAAACTAAAATATCAAATTAGTTCATAGCATTGAGCTTAACAGTAAACTGGCTCTTTTTTCTTGCAGCTGCATTGATGTGCATTGTGCCCTTTGCAACAGCCTTGTCAATTTTGCTTACTGCTACCTTGTATGCTTCAGCAGCAACAGCCTTGTCTCCTGCAGCAACAGCCTGTTCAAATTTCTTAAGAGCTGTCTTAAGATTTGTCTTGAACATCTGATTCTGTAATGCCTTAGTTGCAGTAACCTTTACACGCTTCTTAGCGGACTTAATGTTCGGCAAAGTGTTCACCTCCCTGTTTCTGTGCACCGACAGGCACACTAATACATTTATTCTAAGGTATTGTAACACGTTTTTTCCAAAAATACAATAGTTTATAAAGATTTTTAACAACTTTTTCAATATTTACGTAAAGGAGAGGCAAATATATATGGATTTTAGTACAAATTATACAGTAAGAACGGATATGGCAGATGAAATTCTTGAAGGACTGTACGGCAAAAAGGGAAATTACACAGACGGAATAACCTTTAAAAGCAAGATTGAAGGCAAAATTAAGGTAGAAAAAATGCACGTAGAGCGTGATTTTGTGTACGGCGGCATAAAAAAACAGGCAGGAAACTATGTCACGGTATCCTTGGGCAATATCAACAGCTTCACACGGGAGGAATTTGAACAGTGTGCAGACATTGTTGCAGAGATTATAAGCGAGCTTTTGCCAAAATCAAAGGGACTGTGTCTTGCGGCGTGTCT
Organism: Eubacteriales bacterium; assembly: GCA_045646465.1. Taxonomy (GTDB): domain Bacteria; phylum Bacillota; class Clostridia; order Oscillospirales; family CAG-382; genus UMGS1387. The sequence continues at coordinate 1,158 of JAZRKT010000140.1, forward strand.
TGGCAACAGAAATCTTTCAGCTGATGCAATTGGACCGTTTACGGCAGAAAAAATAATCGTTTCAAGACATATAAAGCAGTATAATGAGGCACTTTTCAATAAAATGGAGCTTGGCGAATGTGCCTGTACCGTTACGGGTGTTACGGGAGAAACGGGAATTGAGGCAGCCGAAATGCTCAAAGGTGCGGTGGATATGATAAAGCCGTCCTGTGTAATAGCTGTGGATGCGCTTGCCTCGGGAAGAGTGTCACGTCTTATGAATACGGTACAGATAAGCGACAGTGGAATAAACCCCGGCTCAGGAGTCAATAACAGCAGAGGTGAAATAAGTGAAAAAACTCTTGGAGTTCCCGTAATTTCTGTGGGAGTACCGACGGTGGTGGATGCTTCCACGCTGTGCGCACATTTTCTCGATGAAAGGCTGAAGGACAAGCAGCTGTGTCAGACAGTAAAAAAGGAATTTGGCGAAAAATCCTCCGACTTTTTTGTGACGCCAAAGGACTCGGACGTTTATGTTAGAAATCTATCGAAGCTTATAGGCTTTGCAATAAATAAAGCGGTGCATAAAAATATGTCTTTTTCGGAAATGGAGGAATTATTGAGCTGATAAAGGCATAAACTGTAAAAAAAGGTTGGCGGTGAGGTTGTTGATTTACGAAAAATCAGGTACAGGGACAGTTAGAAGAGCCGTAACAAATACGACGGGAATGTGCGTAAAGACGGCTGAGCCGAAAATTGTTACGTATGACAGAGAAAATATAATGCCCATAGTTGCAAAGAAGATAAAGAAAAGCACTCTTAAAAGGACAATGCGCCGCAACGGTACAAAAAGAAAAAAGCAAGGCGGATTTTTTAAGCTTGTGACGGTGACGGCGGCGGCTTTATTCTGCCTGTTTACATTTGATGCAAAAAAGCTTGACGGACAGCTGTTTGAGAAGACAAAAGAAGTTTTTTTCGCTTTTATCGAAGAAGCTTTTACGGCACATCCACAGGAAAAAATACAGAAAATCACAGAAAAAACAGAAAACATTCCCGATACCTCTGACTTTAATGTTTGGGACACAGTCAAGAAAGAAGAAAATCCCGCTGTTATTACTCCTTTACAGGAAAAAGCATCGGAAAAAGTGCCGTATACACCCGTTTCGGGACAGGAAAATATGCCTATTTCGGTAGATGGAGACATATATTACCCAATAGTTACTAAGGATTTGTCGGCGCAAAGTGTTGCGGTGCTTAGCAACGGAACCTCGTACAGTCCCGATATGGAAAAGGCAATAAGCACAAAGCCTGTGGCGCTTGAGAATCTTGTTATAAACGAAAATGAGCCTCTTGTGCTCATAGTTCATACTCACGCCTGCGAGAGCTACACTGAGTACAGCGATGTGTATCCTCAGCACGAAGCTACAAGAAGCGAGGACACCGACAAAAATGTAGTGAGAGTGGGAAAGGAAATTGCCGATACTCTGAAAAGCTACGGAATAAATACAATTCATTGCACACAGCTTTGCGATAAGGAGTCCTTTATCAACGCCTATAACGTGTCCCACAACACCGTAAGAGAATACCTTGAAAAATATCCCTCAATCAGAGTGGTAATTGATGTACACCGAGATGCAATTGTAAAGGAAAACGGCGAGAGTATACGCCCTGCCGTGACAATTGCAGGTCAGGAATATGCACAGCTTATGTTCGTGGTAGGTACTGATAAATCAGGTCACAGCCACCCCGACTGGCAGAATAATCTGTCATTTGCGGCAACAGTACAGTCGGCGGCGGAGGAAAGGTATCCGTCGCTGTTCAGAAGCATAAATTTAAGAAGCGTGCCCTTTAATCAATGGTTAAGTGACGGATACCTTCTGCTTGAAGCAGGCTCGGTGTCAAATACTCTTGACGAGGCGCTGCTTTCGGCTCAGGCTTTTGCCCATACCCTTACGGCGGTACTAAAGGAAAATGCTGTGTAATAAAAAATAAAAATGCAGGAAATAGGAAAGGAAGCCTTCAAAATGACGGAAAAAATCAAGCCCTTTGCAACAGCACTTGTGACGGCATTTATAATACTTTCGTCACTTGCAATAATATGCACGTCCGCCCTGTTTGAGGCGGATTTTGCCGTTAATGAAGATACAGTTACGGTCTTCGGAAAAAGCTTTGAAATCAACAAAGATCTGACGCAGGCTGCAGGCACGCTTTTGTCCTTTAATGAAAGGCTATTTGGCAAAGGTGTATGGACGGTGCTTGTTCATATTATTGAAAGAACGGCAGAACTTACATTTTCCTTACTTGACATATTCATTAAGGCTGTGGGCAGTCTTACGGTGCAGCTATGAGAAGGCTATGGATGACGGCAGAGCTGTTTTTGCTTGGCGGCTTCGGCTACGGCATATGTGAGCTTGTGTGGCGGGGATATACTCACATTTCTATGGTGCTTGCAGGAGGCATATGCTTTTGCGTGATTTATGAGGGTGAAAAGAAATTCGGAGAACTGTCTCTGCTTTTAAGGTGCGTTGCAAGCGGTGTGTTTATAACATCGGTGGAGCTGGTGTTTGGAAGCATTGTAAATGTTATACTCGGTCTCGGAGTGTGGGATTATTCCACACAGCCCTTTAATTTTTACGGGCAGATTTGCCTTGGTTTTTCGTTGCTGTGGATGGCTCTTTCTTTGCCTGTCATAATACTGTGCGGAGTTGTAAGAAGGAATATGAGAAAATGTGATAAGAAATATATGTTAAATCTTTAATACCTTGTTAAATCGAGTAATGAATGCAGGAAAAAGCGACAAAAAATGCAAAAATGCAGTTGACAACGGAAAAAAAGGAATGTATAATAGTAGTTACCAATTTATTTTTATTTTTCAATTGTTGGAGGTATAACAATGAGCAGAATATATAACTTTTCAGCAGGTCCTTCCATGCTGCCCGTAGAAGTACTTGAGCAGTGCGCGGCAGAGATGCTTGATTATAAGGGAAGCGGAATGTCCGTAATGGAAATGAGCCATCGCTCTCCCGTTTACGATGCAATCATCAAGGAAACCGAAGCTGACTTCAGAAAGCTCATGAACATTCCTGACAACTACAAGGTTCTGTTCCTTCAGGGCGGTGCGTCCACACAGTTCGCAGCTGTTCCACTTAATCTGATGAAAACCGGTAAGGCAGACTATGTAGTTTCCGGTCAGTTCTCAAAGAAGGCTTATAAGGAGGCGCAGAAGTACGGCGATGCAAAATGCATTGCTTCTTCCGAAGACAGAACATATGCATATATTCCCGAAATCACTCCCGATATGGTAAGAGAAGATGCAGACTATGTTCATGTTTGCTACAACAACACAATTTTCGGTACAAAGTATCCTGAAGTTCCCAATGTTGGTGATAAGGTTCTTGTTGCCGATATGTCCTCCTGCATTACAAGTGAGCCTGTAGATGTTACAAAGTTCGGTGTGATTTATGCAGGTGCACAGAAGAACATGGCTCCCGCAGGACTTACTATCGTTATCATCCGTGATGACCTTATCGGTAACGCTCGTGATATATGTCCCGATATGCTCAACTACGCACTCATGGCAGAGAACGATTCCATGTACAATACTCCTCCTTGCTACTGCATCTACGTTGCAAAGCTCGTTTATGAGTGGATCCTCGGTATGGGCGGTCTCGACGTAATGAAGGAGAAGAACGAGAAGAAGGCTGCATACCTTTACGATTACCTCGACAGCCAGGATTACTATGTAGCTCCCGTTGAGAAGTCCAGCCGTTCTCTCATGAATGCTACCTTCGTTACCGGCGATGCTGATCTCGATAAGAAGTTCGCGACTGAGGCTGGCAAGGCAGGTCTCGTAAACCTCAAGGGACACCGTTCCGTTGGTGGTATGAGAGCTTTCATCTACAATGCAATGCCCTATGAGGGTGTTGTTGCTCTTGTTGAGTTCATGAAGGACTTCGCAGAGAAGAACCCCAAATAATCTCCCATAAATATTCAGAAAGGGAATAACCACAATGTACAAT
>JAZRKT010000141.1:0-37241 GCA_045646465.1 Eubacteriales bacterium
CCGCCGAGGCGGATGCAGCGAGTTGCAGAAGGGGAAAAACAACGAGTGGCAAGACTTGGCTTGACAAGTCGCAGTCCACGACTATGTTTTTCACAGGGCACACGTCATTTACAATTTAATATTTTTCGAGGTGTAGCGCAGTTGGTAGCGTGCTTGTTTCGGGTGCAAGAGGCCGTGGGTTCAAGTCCCACCACTTCGACCAAAGAGGAACACGGTTTAGTGCCGTGTTTTTTCTATCACCTCAACCCAAAAACAGGTCGGGCACACGCCCGACCTATCGTCTCATTATTCATTAAACCAAACGCCTTAGAGCTTGCAAACATCGGCATCCGAAATAAGATGGAAGCCTGCATCCTCAAGAGCCTTTTCCGCATAATCGTTGTCAGCAACTCTGAGAACAACATATGCGTGCTTTTCCGTTCTGGACATAAAGGCATATAAGTATTCCATATTGATGCCTTCCTTGTCGAGAACACCCAGAGCCTTTGACAGCTTACCGGGCTCGTCACCGATTTTTACACCTACAACAAGGGTGGATTTAACAAGAAAGCCCTCGTCCATAAGTGTCTTTTCAGCCTTATCGTAATCTGTAACAATAAGACGAAGAATTCCGAAATCCTGTGTATCTGCAATAGAAAGTGCACGGATGTTGATGTCGTGCTTTGCAAGGGTATCCGTGATTGCCACAAGTGTACCCTGTTTGTTTTCAACAAATACTGTTAACTGCTTAAGTGACATATCCTTTACCTCCTGTTATATAAGCTTTCTCTTGTCAATGACTCTTACAGCCTTGCCTTCGCTTCTTGCAATAGACTTTGGCGGAACAAGATGAACTGCGGGATTGATACCAAGCATTGTCTTCATTGCGCCTGCCAGCTGTTTTTCAAGTGCAGTAATGCCTCCGACAGTATCTGTGAACTGATCGGGATTCATTTCAACGTTAACGTCAAATGTATCGGTGTTGTTCTTTCTGTCAACGATGATTTGATAGTTAGGCTGATATCCTTCCTGGAGAAGTACCGTTTCTATCTGGCTGGGGAATACATTTACACCACGGATAATCATCATATCGTCGCTTCTGCCCATAGGCTTTGACATCTTGATATGTGTTCTTCCGCAGGAGCAAGGCTTTCTCGTAAGCACGCAGATGTCGCGTGTTCTGTATCTGAGAAGAGGAAATGCTTCCTTGTCAAGAGCTGTGAACACAAGCTCGCCCTTTGTGCCTTCAGGTAAAACCTCGCCGGTATCGGGGTCGATAATTTCTGCAAGGAAGTGGTCTTCATTTATGTGCATACCTGTCTGCTCTTCACATTCAAAGGATACGCCGGGGCCGGATGTTTCGGTAAGACCGTAGATGTCGTACGCCTTGATGCCGAGGGTTTCCTGAATGTTCTGACGCATTTCTTCTGTCCACGCTTCGGCGCCAAAGATACCCGCCTTAAGAGGAATTTGGTCAGGTGTATAGCCCTGTTCCTTCAGGGTCTCGCCGATGTATGCGGCATAGGAAGGAGTACAGCAGATAATTGTAGCTGATAAGTCCATCATAAACTGAATCTGTCTTTCGGTGTTGCCGGAGGACATAGGAAGTGTAAGACAGCCAACCTTATGAGAACCGCCGTTAAGACCGAAACCTCCCGTGAAAAGACCATAGCCGTATGCAACTTGACAAATATCCTTGTTTGTTCCTCCCGCTGCAACTATGGCTCTTGCACAGCAGTCCTCCCACAGCTCAATGTCGTTCTGTGTGTAGAATGCAATAACTCTTCTTCCTGTTGTACCTGATGTGGAATGTATTCTTACGCAGTCCTCCAAGGGCTTTGCAAGGAGTCCGTAGGGATATGCATCACGTAAATCAGCCTTTGTAAGGAAAGGAAGCTTGTGCAAATCCTCTATACCCTTGATATCTTCGGGCTTAACCCCCTTTTCGTCCATAAGATTGCGGTAATATTCAACGTTTTCGTAAACGTGCTTTACCTGCTTAACCAGCTTTTCAGACTGGAGCTTTTTAATTTCCTCCACCGGCATAGTTTCAATGTCTTTTTGGTAATAAAGCTTTTCCATTTTTCTTTCGCCTTCTTTTCTTTTAGAGTGTGAAATTAACTAAAGATATTTTATCAAAATAAAGCGCTAAAGTCAATGACTTTTGAACAAGATTTGTGCATTATTAACACATTGTATCCAAAACCGCATTTAAAAGCTCTGATTTTAAAAGTTTGTCCATAATTTTAAAAAAGCTCCGCCTTGTTGACAAAGCAGAGCCTTAAAATTATACCTTTTTAATTCTTATAATTTCGCTAAAACAGTCACCGTTGGGATATGCATTGATGCCGTTAAGCATAAGTATATCAATGTGGACAGTTCTCGGCTGTTTTTTGGTAAACAGGATTATCTCTTTTTCCTGTTTTTTTCGGTAATAGCAACAAACATCTATGTTCCCTGTTCTGCCAATCGGTTCAAAACCGTGCAGAAACAGCCTTCTCTACAATTCTATTTAGATTCTTTTCTAAATACCTATTGACAAACCTTTCGGCCCGTGTTATACTATATTTAGATAATTATCTAAATACCTTAACAAGGAGCTGATAAAAATGGGAATGAACGAGACCTTCAAGGCAATATCCGACCCTGTAAGGCGTGACATACTATCAATGCTGAGGGAAGGAAAAAAATCGGCAGGAGAAATAGGCGAAAAGTTTAATCTCACGGGAGCAACTGTGTCATATCACCTGTCCAAGCTTAAATGTGCAGAGCTTGTTACCGAGCAAAAAGTCAAGAATTTTATCTATTATGAGTTAAACACATCAGTGTTTGAGGATGTGCTCAGCTGGATATACAGATTGGGAGGCGTAGGAAAATGAAGTTTTTTAAGTGGAAAATATTTGCTTTGACAAGCGGTGTATGTCTTTTACCCATCATTTTTGGGCTTACTGTATGGAACAAGCTTCCCGACATCATCGCCATACACTTTGATATAAACAACAACCCCGACGGGTTTGCATCAAAGAGCTTTGTAGTGTTTATACTGCCAATTCTTTTGGTACTTCTTCAGGCAATTTGCTGTTTTGTCAATGACATCAATGCCAAAAAACACGGCAACAGAGTAAAATTTGAGCAGGTAAGCAAGTGGATAATTCCCATAATGACAAACCTTTTGCAGCTTGCAACGCTTATATATGCTTTGGGAAACAAGCTTGATATAAGACGCATAGCTCTTTTTATCGTCGGTACAATTTTAATTGTCATAGGCAACTACCTGCCAAAACTCGACTACATCAAAAACTATGACATTGACACACAAAAGGCAAGAAAAATCAATCGCTTCATCGGATACGAAACGGTAATTATGGGCATTATTCTATTGATAAGTATGTTTTTCAGTCCTGTTATATCTGTTTGCGCTTTGCTTATGCTTATACCTTATGCAATTATCGCCACAGTCTACGGCATATATATTGGCAGAAAATAAAAAAGCCCGCAGAACGGTGAAAATCTGCGGACAATCAATATAACACCAAAAGCAACGGTTTATCGGCACTATGTCGGTAAGCCGTTTATCTTTGCATTTTTAGTCTTCAATAACAACCTTTGCCATTTTCTGCTCATCAAGAGGCTTATCCATAGCATTTGTTCTTACACAAGCGATTTCATCAAGAGCCTCAAATCCGTCGGTCATCTTACCGAAGGCCGCATACTGACCGTCAAGGTGAGGAGCATCTGCATGCATAATGAAGAACTGGCTTCCTGCGGAGTTAGGTGCCATTGTTCTTGCCATAGAAATAACACCGCGTGTATGCTTAAGGTCATTATTAACGCCGTTGGCACGGAATTCGCCCTTAATTGTGTGACCGGGTCCTCCCATACCTGTTCCGTCGGGGTCTCCGCCCTGAATCATAAAGCCAGGAATTACTCTGTGAAATATAAGACCGTCATAAAAGCCGTCCTTTGCAAGCTTTACAAAGTTTTCTACCGTAATAGGCGCCTTTTCGGGATACAACTCTATAGTCATAGTTTTGCCGTTTTCCATTGTGATTATTGCTTTCATTTTCATTACCCTTTCTGTTTACATATTCAAAACGGAGCCGCAGTCTTGCAGCTCCGTATTTTGTTTGTTATGGCTTTGCAAAGAGAAATTATTCCTCTGTTTCTTCCTCTTCTTCGCTGCCTGACTCAAGTGCCTTATCAAGTGCCGCAAGAAGCTCATCTACATTTGATGCGCCATCTGCGATATCGTCCATATCGTCTGCGTCGTTGTCGAGGTCATCCATATCCTCTGCATCCTCATCATCAAATGCGCCTGCTTCCTTCAGCGTTTCAAGACCGCTTCTGAAGTCTGCGTACTTGTTACCGGTTTCGGGCTGTTCAACCTTAAGCTCCTTACCCTCAGCATCGGTCACTTCAACGTCTCTGTACATTGTAAGACCTGTACCTGCAGGAATAAGTTTACCGATAATAACGTTTTCCTTAAGACCAACCAGCGGGTCAATCTTTCCCTTGATAGCAGCTTCTGTAAGAACCTTTGTGGTTTCCTGGAAGGATGCCGCCGACAGGAAGGATTCAGTAGAAAGAGATGCCTTTGTAATACCGAAGAGAACAGGTGAGCAGGTAGCTTCTGCAACGCCAACCTCGCCTGCATCAAGACGCGCCTTGATTTCAGCGTTCTTTGTTTCAAATTCGGTAATGTCAACAAGTGAGCCGATAAGCATATCGGTAGAACCGGGATGCTCAATCTTAACCTTTCTTGTCATCTGACGTGCGATAACTTCAATATGCTTGTCGTTAATTTCAACACCCTGCAGACGATATACACGCTGTACTTCCTTGATAATGTAGCTGTATACTGCGTTAAGACCGTTGATTCTGAGAATATCGGCAGGGCTGATGTTACCTTCAGTAATGCTCTGACCGCGTGTTACGTAGTCGCCGCTCTGCACAACCATTCTTGTTCCGTAAGGAATAAGGTAAACCTTTTCCTCGTCGCCTGCTGCACTTGTAAGCTTAACGTGTCTTGCCTTCTTATCCTCGGTGATGGTAATTTCACCGTCGAAGTCTGCAACAACGCTTGTCTTCTTAGGTCTTCTTGCTTCAAAGAGCTCTTCAACTCGGGGAAGACCCTGTGTAATATCGCCGCCGGCGATACCGCCCGTATGGAAGGTACGCATAGTAAGCTGTGTACCGGGTTCACCGATAGACTGAGCCGCAATAATACCAACAGATTCACCGATGTTTACAGGTGTGCCGCTTGCAAGGTCTGCACCGTAGCAGTGTACGCAGCAACCAAGCTTTGCATGACAGTTGAGTGCGGTACGTACGTGTACCTTTTCAATGCCTGCAGCAATAATTTTATCAACCTCGTGCTCTGTGAGCATTGTGTCGTCCTTAGCGATAACCTCGCCTGTTGCAGGGTCTACGATATCATCAATGATGTATCTGCCAAGGAGTCTGTCAGCAAGAGGCTCGATAATTTCGTTGTTATCCTTAATTGTTTCAACCCACAGACCGACTCTGTCGTGACAGTTTTCTTCACGGACAATAACCTCCTGAGAAACGTCAACAAGACGTCTTGTAAGGTAACCTGAGTCAGCCGTTCTCAGCGCCGTATCGGCAAGACCCTTACGAGCACCGCGGGCAGCGATAAAGTATTCCAAAATGTTCAAGCCTTCACGGAAGTTGGCCTTGATAGGAAGTTCAATTGTTTTACCTGATGTAGACGCCATAAGACCGCGCATACCCGCAAGCTGTCTTATCTGCTTGATAGAACCTCTCGCACCGGAGTCCGCCATCATCTTGATGGAGTTAAATTCATCAAGGTTCGCCTGAAGTGCATTGGTAACATCCTTGGTTGCATCTTCCCAAACCTTAATAACACGTTCTCTTCTTTCTTCATTGGAAAGAAGACCGCGCTTGTACATTTTGCTGATTACATCAACCTGCTTTTCGCCTTCTGCGATAATAACCTTCTTCTGAGGAGGAACGGTCATATCGTATACAGAGATTGAAATTGAACCTCTGGTTGAGTACTTATAGCCCATAGACTTGATTTCATCAAGAAGCTCTGCAGTCTTGGAAATACCGTGATACTTGATACAACGGTCAACAATCTGACCAAGCTCATCCTTGGTAACAACAAAGTTGATTTCAAGGTCAAGCTCGTTTTCTTCATTTCTTTCGATGAAGTGCAAATCCTGAGGAATAGGTTTATTGAAAATAAGACGTCCGAGAGTTGCATTGATAAGTCTGCTCTTAACGGTACCGTCTGGCATTTCCTTTTCAACTCTTACCTTAATGGGAGAGTGAAGACCCAGCTCACCAACGGAGTAAGCCATCATAGCTTCATCAAAGTTTCTGAAGGTGCGGTAAATTTCGTTACCGTTTTCGTCGATTCTTACGTCACCGGGTTCACCATGCTTAAGAAGAGTAAGATAGTAAGAACCAAGCACCATATCCTGTGAAGGAACTGTTACGGCACGACCGTTAACAGGCTTTAACAGGTTGTTAGCAGAAAGCATAAGGAAGCGTGCTTCAGCCTGTGCTTCTGCAGAAAGAGGAACGTGAACAGGCATCTGGTCACCGTCAAAGTCAGCGTTAAACGCTGTACATACCAGTGGATGAAGCTTAATTGCACGGCCTTCAACAAGTACAGGCTCAAATGCCTGAATTGAAAGTCTGTGAAGTGTAGGCGCACGGTTAAGAAGAACGGGGTGATCCTTGATTACGTGCTCAAGTGCATCCCAAACCTCAGCATTAACACGTTCAACCTTCTTCTTTGCATCCTTGATATTGGAGGCCTTGCCTGTTTCAACAAGTCGCTTCATAATAAAGGGCTTGAACAGCTCAAGAGCCATTTCCTTAGGAAGACCGCACTGATAAATCTTAAGGTCAGGTCCGACTACGATAACCGAACGACCCGAGTAGTCAACACGCTTACCGAGAAGGTTCTGACGGAATCTACCCTGCTTACCGCGGAGCATTTCGGAAAGAGATTTAAGAGGTCTGTTGTTGGGACCTGTAACTGCTCTTCCGCGTCTTCCGTTGTCTATGATGGCGTCAACTGCTTCCTGAAGCATTCTCTTTTCATTTCTGATAATGATTTCAGGCGCATGGAGCTCCATCATTTTATTAAGTCTGTTGTTTCTGTTGATAACACGTCTGTAAAGGTCATTAAGGTCGCTTGTGGCAAATCTGCCGCCGTCAAGCTGAACCATAGGACGGATATCCGGCGGAATTACGGGTATAGTGTCAAGAACCATCCATTCGGGCTTGTTGCCGGAAAGTCTGAAGGCTTCAACAACCTCAAGTCTCTTGATAATTCTTACCTTTTTCTGACCAACTGCCGTTTCAAGCTCGTCTTTAAGCTGGGCAGCAAGACTTTCGCAGTCAAGCTCAGCCAAAAGCTCCTTGATTGCCTCAGCACCCATACCTACTCTAAAGTCGTTGCCGTAGTATTCCTTAGCCTTCTGGTATTCCTGCTCACTCAGAAGCTGCATCTTTTCAAGGCCTGTACCTTCACCGGGATCAAGCACAATGTAGCTTGCAAAGTAAAGCACCTTTTCCAGCATTCTGGGAGAGATGTCAAGCAAAAGTCCCATTCTTGAAGGAATAGCTCTGAAGTACCAGATATGTGATACGGGACAAGCAAGCTCGATATGTCCCATTCTCTCACGTCTTACCTTGTTGGTAGTAATTTCAACGTGACATTTTTCACAGACCTTGCCCTTATAGCGAACTCTCTTGTATTTTCCGCAATGACATTCCCAGTCCTTTGTAGGACCGAAGATTTTTTCGCAGAAAAGACCATCTCTTTCAGGCTTTAAGGTTCTGTAGTTTATAGTTTCGGGCTTCTTAACCTCTCCGTGTGACCAAGAACGGATCATTTCGGGTGAGGCAAGACCGATTTTAATAGCATCAAATTCGTTGCGTTCGTTTCCCATTAGCTTTTCTTTCGCTCCTTTTCGTCATTATTCTGAGCTTTATCAGCCGATATTGTCGGGATCGTTTTCACTGTAGAAATCGGCATCGCTGTCGAAGTCTTCATCATATGAGTCAGACTCTTCTTCAATGGCATCGCCGTTTTCGTCTTCCAAATAGAAGCCGCCAAAGCCCTTGCCGTCGTTTACGCTTTCGCCGATGTCGTCAATCACTACGTTTCTTACGTTTTCAAGCTCTTCTGCGCTGCTGTCCTTAAGAACAATTTCGTTGCCGTCGTCGTCAAGCACTCTTACGTCAAGTGCAAGTGACTGAAGCTCGCGGATAAGAACCTTGAAGGATTCGGGAACACCGGGAGTAGGAATGTTCTGTCCCTTTATGATTGCTTCGTAAGCCCTTACACGACCGATAACGTCGTCAGACTTAACGGTAAGGATTTCCTGAAGTGTGTAGGCTGCGCCGTATGCTTCAAGCGCCCAAACTTCCATTTCTCCGAAACGCTGGCCGCCGAACTGAGCTTTACCGCCCAAAGGCTGCTGTGTTACCAGGGAGTAAGGACCGGTTGAACGTGCATGAATCTTGTCGTCAACAAGGTGATGCAACTTGAGGTAGTACATAATACCAACCGTTACGGGGTTATCGAAGGGCTCGCCTGTACGTCCGTCGTAAAGAATGCTCTTACCGTCGGGACGCATACCTGCCTTTTCAAGGCAATCTGCGATATCCTGTTCGTTTGCGCCGTCAAATACGGGAGTCATAATCTTCATGCCAAGCTTCTTTGCGGCAATACCGAGGTGCACTTCAAGCACCTGTCCGATATTCATTCGGGAAGGTACGCCCAGAGGATTGAGCACGATATCAAGAGGAGTACCGTCTTCGAGGAAGGGCATATCTTCGGGAGGAAGGATACGTGAAACGACACCCTTGTTACCGTGACGGCCCGCCATTTTATCGCCGACGGAGATTTTTCTCTTCTGTGCGATGTATACTCTTACAACCTTGTTAACTCCGGGAGGAAGCTCATCAAGGTTTTCTCTTGAAAATTCACGGATATCAACAACAATACCGCTTTCTCCGTGGGGAAGTCTTAAGGAGGTATCTCTTACTTCTCTTGCCTTTTCGCCGAAGATTGCTCTGAGCAGTCTTTCTTCAGCAGTAAGCTCGGTTTCACCCTTGGGTGTTACCTTACCTACAAGAATGTCGCCCGCGTGAACCTCAGCACCTATGCAAACGATACCGCCTGCGGTAAGATTTTTAAGTGCATCGTCGCCCACATTGGGAATATCTCTTGTGATTTCTTCCGGACCAAGCTTTGTATCTCTTGCTTCATGAGAATATTCTTCTATATGGATGGAAGTATAAACGTCGTTTCTTACAAGTCTTTCATTAAGGAGAACCGCGTCCTCGTAGTTGTAGCCTTCCCAGGTCATAAAGCCGATAAGAGCATTCTTACCAAGGGAAATTTCACCGTTGCTTGTTGCAGGACCGTCTGCAATAACCTGTCCCTTTGTAACGGTTTCACCCTTGAATACAATAGGTCTCTGGTTTACGCAGGTACCCTGGTTACTTCTCTTGAACTTAATGAGGTGGTAATTTCTTCTGTTTCCGTCCTCTTCGCGGATAACAATTGTGTCGCCGCTTGCCTTTTCAACAACGCCGGCTTCCTTTGCGCATACAACAACGCCGGAGTCAACAGCTGCCTTGTATTCCATACCAGTACCTACGATAGGGCTGTCAGTCATCATAAGAGGCACTGCCTGCTTCTGCATGTTTGAACCCATCAGTGCACGGGAGTTGTCGTCGTTTTCAAGGAAGGGAATCATCGCTGTTGCTACGGATACCACCATCTTAGGCGATACGTCCATGTAGTCAACACGTTCTTTTTCAACTTCGGTAATTTCTTCTCTGATACGGACAGTTACTCTGTTGTTCTTGAAGGTGCCATCCTCGTTAAGAGGCTCGTTAGCCTGAGCAACAATGTACTGGTCCTCGACGTCAGCCGTCATATAGATAACTTCATCCGTAACAACGCCTGTTTCCTTGTCAACCTTGCGGTAGGGCGCTTCGATAAAGCCGAACTTGTTAATCTTTGCATAAGTTGAAAGATATGAAATAAGACCGATGTTAGGACCTTCAGGTGTTTCGATAGGACACATTCTTCCGTAATGGGTGTAGTGAACGTCTCGAACTTCGAAGGATGCTCTATCACGTGAGAGACCGCCGGGACCGAGTGCCGAAAGTCTTCTCTTATGTGTAAGCTCTGCAAGAGGATTAGACTGGTCCATAAACTGTGAAAGGGGTGATGAACCGAAGAATTCCTTGATTGCAGAAACAATAGGTCTGATGTTGATAAGACTCTGAGGAGTGAGGTTTTCAGTATCCTGCATGGTCATTCTTTCTTTAACAAGCTTTTCCATACGGGTAAAACCGATTCTCATCTGGTTCTGTAAAAGCTCACCCACTGAGCGAAGTCTTCTGTTACCCAGATGGTCAATGTCGTCCACGTTGCCGCAGGCATGGGACAGGCAAAGCATATAGTTAACGGAAGCATAGATGTCTTCACGTGTAATGTGCTTGGGTATAAGAAGAAGTCTCTTTTCGTTGAAGGCTGCAATAAATTCTTCTTCTGTGGATGTGGAAGAAAGAATTTCGGACAGAACATCAACATTAACCTTTTCCTCAACCTTAAGAGAAGAAAGGTCATAGCCTGCAGGAATAACACCCAGCTTTTCCATATCTACCATTTTGTTGGTAAACACCTTGAATTCGACGGGGTTTTCGGTATCCTGTGTAAAGAGGAATACTTCCGTTACGCCGGCATTTTCAATCTTTTCTGCATCTGCTCTGCTAAGAAGAGTTCCCTCTTCAAAGAGAATTTCGCCTGTAAAGGGAGAGCATACGGGGCGTGCAAGACGGAAGCCCGCAATTCTTCTAGCCAGAGCAAGCTTCTTATTGAACTTATATCTGCCTACTGCGCTGATGTCGTATCTCTTTGCATCAAAGAAAAGATTATTGATGAGAGTAACAGCACTTTCAACGATTGCCGGGTCGCCGGGGCGGAGCTTTCTGTAAATTTCCTTAAGGGACTCGTCCATAGCGGATGTACCCTTCTTTACAGCTTCGCTTTCCATAAGGTCCTTTGACATTGTAGCATTAAGCTTTTCATCCTCGCCGAACATTGCCTTAAGGTCGGCATCGGTGGAAAGTCCCAGAGCTCTTAAAAATACTGTTACGGGAAGCTTTCTGTTCTTATCTATACGAACATAAAAGATATCGTTGGCATCCGTTTCATATTCCAGCCATGCACCTCTATAGGGAATAACAGTAGCTGCGTGAAGCTTTTTGCCCGACTTGTCGTTTATTGCTTCATAGTAGATACCGGGGGAACGCACAATCTGCGAAACAACAACTCGTTCCGCACCATTGATTACAAAGGTACCCTGTTCTGTCATAAGGGGAAAATCGCCCATAAACACTTCGGATTCCTTTACTTCGCCCGTTTCCTTATTGGAAAGTCTTACTGTTACCTTAAGGTGTGCCGCATAATTAACGTCACGTTCCTTACATTCTTCAACAGAATACTTAGGTGTCTTATCTATCGAATAATCCACAAATTCGATAAACAGATTGCCTGTGTAGTCAACAAGGGGAGAAACATCCTCCAGAACTTCCTTCATACCCTCGCCGAGGAACCATTCATATGACTCCTTCTGTACTTCGATAAGGTTTGGCATTTCCAGCTTTTCATTGATTTTTGAGAAGCTGTACCTGATGTTGTTGCCGAGTTTCGTTGGTTTCACCATGGTATGCTATCACTCCATTCATTCTCGGTCGTTTTTTTGATTTCGGGGTAGAAATGAGCCTTAATGGGCACACTACTACTCGATTATAATGCAGTATACAATTTTATCCGTTTTTTTGCCGTTTGTCAAGCATTTTTTTGAGCAAAAAGTTTTTATTTACAATATTTACTTTTTATTCCCAATATGGTCACAGATTTTGAGCAAAATTTACAAATCCTACACATATAAATATTATGCGAACAAACGGCGTGTATTTTATTTCTATGCCGTCAAAGACAGCATTTTGGCAGACAAAAAAAGTGCCGGCGACAAAAAACTGCCTTCACTCTTCACAAGTGAAAGCAGCCCGTTAATTATTCTCCTTGTTTGTAAAAATATGACCATCCCGCAACATTTGTGCTTGTAGTAAAATAATAGAGCTCATCCGGTGTTTCGGTATATCCGCCCCAATCCACAATGACAAGCTTCACCTTGTTTTTTTCGGGGATTATGCTCTTTATGTATACTGCCGCATTCTGCCCCGGCTCAACATCGCTTCTCCACTCGGCAAGTCCTGCGAGATTTGGGGTAAGCTCAACAAACACTCCATACGGCTCAACGCTTCTGATAATACCCGACACCGTTTCGCCTGCCCTGAAAAGGCTTGCGTTTTCTTCCCACGTTCCAAGCAGTTCCTTATGGGACAGCGTCACTCTGCACAGAGAAATGTCTATGTTTTTGATTACCGCCTTTATCTGCTGTCCCGTATAAAATCTGTCTTTGGGATGGCTTATACGTGAAACGGATATGCAGTCTACGGGAAGCAGAGCTATCACGCCGCAGCCGATGTCGCAAAAAGCGCCGAACTGCTCCATATGCGTCACCGTCGCATCGGTAACGTCACCTGTCTCAAGGCATGTTATCATATTTTCACAGCACTCCTTCTGGGCAAGACGTCTTGACAGCACCGCTGTCCATTTTCCACCTTCATTCTCTATTTTCATAATCTTAAAGCACACGGGCTTTCCTACTCTTGTGATGACTGCTATATCCTTCACCGGTTCTCCCGTCGCACTGTAAACTGCCTCATCCTTCGGAATAAGCGCCCTGCAAAAGCCAAGGTCAACATACAGATTTCTTTCGGTATCGCATTTTACCGCCAATCCCTCAAGTATCAGCTCTTTATCCATTGCCTCCATCAGAAGCTCAGGTGTTGCTGTGTAATAAACATTTTCCTCTGTTCCTATCATTCTTCCCTCGGGAAGATATATGTTTTCCATTTAACGCTACCTCCGTTAATTTTTTTACTGTCGTTTACTCTCATTCTATTGCAACGGTTCACATTTTATGCACCTTTTTTGCCTTAGGAAATCTCTTTTTTTGAAAAAAGCTAGCGATTATTTGTGTAAGTTGTATAAAAAATATGTCATTTTTTTGTGCATTACGAAAAATATTAAAATTCAAAAAAATATGATTGATTATATTTATGTTTAGTGTTATAATATGATGTATTTAATTGTGGTAAGTATATCTATACCATCAGTTCAGGAATAGTTTATGGGAGGAAAACACTATTATGAAAAGACTATTGGCAATTATTCTTGCTAGCCTGATGCTTGTCACAGTACTCGCAGGATGCTCATCTTCCGAAGATGCAGACAAAAAGGAGATAAAGGGTGCGGAAATTCAGACGTTTATCACAACGCTTCCCGAATCACTTGACCCTGCTGCAACCTATACTACTGCTGACACGGTAAGAGTTATGGGTCTTATATATGAAGGTCTTACCACCTTGGACGAAAAAGGCAACCTCAAAAAAGCTCTTGCCAAGGATTGGGAATACGAAATAGATGACAGAGACAATCTTTTAAAGCTGGACATCAGCATTGCCGACTCCAGATGGTCTGATGGTATCATTGTTGACGCCGACGACTTTATCTACGCTTGGTCAAGAATTCTTCTTCCCGAAAGCAAGAATTCCAATGCCGCTCTGCTTTACCCCATCCTCAACGCTCAGAAGGTTAAGGAGGGTCTTTGCTCAGTAAATGACCTTGGCGTTTATGCAACTACAGACCAAACCATTCAGATTGTATTTGAGCCTTCATATGCAGGCGGGGAACACTCCAAGAAGGAAATCAAGAAGAATGTAGAAGAATTTATGCGCCGCCTTTCCAGCCCCTCTCTTGTTCCCTTACGTGAGGATGTTGTTTCCAAGAGTGCAGATTGGTGCATTCCTGGCGCCGCAAGTTACGTAACAAACGGTCAGTTTAAAATCAAGGCCTGGAACACAGGTGAGCTTTCCTTTGAAAGAAACGTTTACTACAGATGTGTAAGCGACAGCGACAGCAACGCAGACGACAAGATTGTAAAGCCTTACAGAATTATCACTCTTTACTCCGAAGGCAAGCACGCTGACGAGCATCTTGAAAGATACCAGAATAAGCAGTCCTTCTTCCTCAATCTTTCTTCCGCTTCAACCGAAACAGTAAGCGCTCTCAAGAAAAAGGACATCGATACTCACGAGCTTATCTCAACTCAAACTCTTATGCTGGACAACACAAACGAGCTGTTTGCTTCTGCCGATGCAAGACGCGCTCTTTCGCTTGCTCTTGACAGAAATGCAATTGCAAAGTCAATGTCCATCGAGTCTGCTCCTGCAACAGGACTTATTCCTCACGGCGTTGCGGATATCAAAAAGAACAGCGACTTCCGTAAGAGCGGCAAAAGTCTCATTTCCGCATCTGCAAACGTAGAAGAAGCAAAGAAACTTCTCAAGGATGCAGGTCTCACAGGCAAAATCGTTACTATCGAATACAGCAACGCAAGACCCAACGACGAAACACTTGCAAAGGCTTGTAAGGCTGCATGGGAAGCAATTGGACTTAAGGTTTCCATCACATCCCGTCCTCAGAAATACATAAACAACAAGGTTTGGGGCATATATCCTCTCAACCAGAACAATGAAGCTCTTAACGCAGGCTCGGTTGTTATCTTCGATTATCAGTGCGTAACACCTGACGCAATGAGTATGCTTCTTCCCTTCTCGGCTAAGTTTGGCGGCAACGTTATCGACGTTACCACAGGTCCTTCCGCTGAGGATGTTATTTACAGCGGTCACACAACAGGCTTCTACAGTGAAGAATACGATGCAATCATCGAAAAGGCAGTTTATGCAGACAACAATGCAGACAGAACAGCTGCTCTTCACGAAGCAGAACAGTACATTTTAGACAGTATGCCTGTTATCCCCGTTCTCTTCAATACAGCAAGCTTTGCATCTCACGAGCTTTCCAATATGGAAACCGACTTCTACGGAAGATACGTATTCACAGAGCTCAAGCAGAAGAACTTTGAAAAGTACCTTCCCGAAAAAGACTGATTAACAACAAATAACGATATGGGATGTACTTAAGGTGCATCCCATTTTTTCAGGAGTAAATATGTCATCAAATCTTTTACAGCAGCACGATTTTAAATTCCAGAAAAAATACGGCCAGAATTTTTTGCAGGACGTGAAAATTCCACGAAGAATTGCTATGGAATGTACCGACTTTGTTTTTCCTCAGGACGGTTCGGTGCCCGATAAAAAAGCTGAAGGCCTTGTGCTTGAAATAGGTCCCGGTGCGGGAATACTAACAAAGGAGCTGGCAGACCGTTTTGAAAAGGTAGTGGCTGTAGAAATAGACACAAGTCTTGAAGGTGTGCTTAATGATTCGCTTAATGGCTATGATAACATAGAGGTTGTTTTCAACGACATTATGAACATTGACCTTGTCCCTTTTCTTGACCAAAGAAGAAAAACGGCTGACGGCAGATTTCTTCCCGTTTCGGTGTGTGCAAATCTTCCCTATTACATCACAACCCCAATAATTATGAAGCTACTTGAGGAATATCCCTCGTTCGACTTTATAACCGTTATGGTTCAAAAGGAGGTTGCTGCAAGGCTTTGCACTTCTGCAGGCGATGCCGATTACGGTGCAATAACGGCACAGATCAATCTTTACGGCAATGCAAAAAGGCTGTTTACCGTACCGTCGGGATGCTTTTATCCCCGTCCAAAGGTTGACAGCGCAGTTATCAGAATAGCCCTCCATAGGGAAAAGCTTTATACCGTCGAAGAAATTTCTCTCACCTCAAAGGTAATAAAGCACGCCTTTTCAATGCGACGCAAAACGCTTGCCAATGCCCTTTCGGCGCTGTATCCACATTTGTCAAAGGAGCGTCTATCGCATATTATCGACGATACTCTGGGCAAGGGCGTTCAGGTGCGCGGTGAAGCTCTGACAACCAAAGAGTTCTGTACTCTTGCAAAGGCGCTTGCCGTAATAAAGGAATAATAAAGCAAAATAATATGGAGCTGTAACAAAACAATAAAGTTTAGGTCAAGCCTTTTTAAAGGCTTGCAGTTTCCAAAGACAGCGTCTTTGGTCGCCGTCCGCAGACGGCGAAACGCCTTATGCTTCACAAAGCGCAGGAAAGGTGAATTTGTCGTCCTTTAAAGGACGGCAAAGAGGGAAACCCTCGACGGGGGTTTTCCTGAAATGTGAGATAAAACATACTTTTTCAACAGCCTTTTTGTGTATAAAATATTGTTGCTTTTTAAGAGTGTTTGTGGTAGAATGATTTTATCGAAGTGGTATCTGAGCTGTTTACTTATTTTAAACTTCAAAAAGTCGAAGGTTGTAGGAAAAGATAATGCTTGTGTATGGGGTTAAACAATGAATCATGCTTCTGCCGAAAGGATTAAAGACTTTTCAGTACATTGAGTCAGAAAGTCAAGGTATATGAACGCTGATGAGCAATTTTGTCTGCCATTATATCGCAGATGTGCTTTTCGGCATCCTTTACGGAACCGAGAAAAACAGAGAAAAACTTACTGAAGCTTTTTACGCTGTCTGCCTGTGAGCCTTCAAGGTATGCCTTTGCAAGGGCTGTGCTTACAGAGTCAGTAAAAGAGCTGTCTGCAGTTTTTGAAAGTGCTATTGACGTAAATGCCTTTGCGGCAAGCTGAAGCATCTGACGGCTTTTGCTCTGAGTGTTGCAAAGAGAAAGCTTTACACTTTCCTGCACCGCCTGTAACAAAAGGTTTGTGTCTGCAAAGGAAATGTGCTTCAAAATGTGCGCACTTGCTTTTTCTACGGCACAGATAAAAGCTTTTTCTCTGTTAAAGTCGTTCTTTTCCTTTACGGTTATGCCGTCAAGACAGATGCCGTATTCCTGCTCCGCTTTTTTGATATAACTGCGGAAAACGTTGTCAAAACCCTTTTTGTTAATGTCATAAACTACCGTTCGCGGAGCAATTCCCAGAACGCAGGACAGGTAGGAAATCACATAGGATGAATTCTTGCTGTTAAGTGCGTACAGTCTGTCCTTGAAAATGGCTTTCGCTTGGTCAAGACTTGATTTTTTTATGTAAGCTTCTTCGGGAGAGTCAGCCGATGTGTCGGGAATAATTTCGCCGAGAGTAGTGTCGCTGTCTTCGCCTACGGTTGTGTCAATGGACAGGGTGAAGGGCTGCTTTTTTCTCAGAATAGAAGTAAGAAAGTTGTTGACTGTTGTCATCACATAAGCTTCTCTGCGGCACTCGGGCTCTTTTATTATCAGAGGTGTGCTGCCAAAAAGCTTTAAGACAAGGTCGTTTTCAATGTCGCAAAGCTCGAAGCCTGTTTTGTTTATAACGCCTGTCTCGCTGAAAAGTCTTACAAGGTTTGAACGGCTTCTCAGGGCGATTTTGCTTATAAAATGATGGAGAACAATAAGGAGCTTTGTTCTCAGGTACTGTTGTTCTTCGCAGGGAGAGGTTATGAAGGAATTTATGTCCGATACCTCCTTTTCCAGACGTGAATATGTTTCTGCGAGAATTGTGTTTAAGCTTGCCGTCTTTTCTTGTTCTTTAAGCTCCTGTGTTACAAAATATTCCATACTTGTCATAGTTTTTTCCGCCTTCCGTGTTTTTTTGAAAGGTTGCCCTTTCTTTGAATAAAAAAAATGACGGGAAAGTACGGAATTCAATGGGGCGAACTGGGTAAATGTACGGAAAAATATATATTTTTCGAAAAATGAGGTGATTTTACGGTGAAGGCTACGTTTCTTTTTATAATTGAAAATTTGCTGCTGCCCGTTAAAAAAACGTGGTACACAAAGACTGAGGACAACAAGGCACGCACCCTGGAATGCTACAAAAGCGAAAAAGACGATAACGGAAAGGACAAGCAGTTACCCTTTGACAGTAACAGCGAGTTTTTCCGTACCTTTGTATGCCGTGAAATCAGAACAACACTTCTTGAATCAAAGGGCGAGCACGACAGCGTAAGGAACAGAATTACGCCATTGGTAAGAGGCGAAGCCAGCAAGCATTGCAGGGCTTTCGGCAAAATAGCTCCTCTTATGGACAGCGTAGGCTCGATTTTTACTTCTCAGACAGCAAAGATATGCTCCTTTGTTGCAACATCTTCTGTTTTTGAGTGCTTCGATGAGGGAATAAACCAATACAGAAGCGATTTTGATGAAATAAAAAAAAGTGCCGACAAGGCAGCCTTTCAAAAAATTAACAGCAAAAATCTTTCGGCACTTGCTTGGGTGTTCAACGACAGGTGTAAGGAAATAAAAAAACGCCTCGGCTTTGAAGGCGAGGCGGACGAAAACAATATATGCGAGCTTCTTGCTTGTACCGTAATTCTTTCGGTGCTTGACGGCCAGTATCTTTCAAGTAATAAGCCTGTTTTCTTTGACGACAGCGAAAAGAGGCGTGTGGAAAATGAGCTTTGTGAGCTTTTAAAGAGCAGTACGCAGGATGTTATAAGGCAAAAGCCTTCCGAAACAGAACCCTCTCACATTCTTAAAACCCGCACATCAGGCTGCAGTCAGGTGTTTTTTGGCAGAGATGCACTTCTTGCGCAGATTCATAAATGCTTTGAAGAAGAGGACATACGTGTTATTTTCCTTAAAGGTATGGGCGGAATTGGGAAAAGCGAGCTTGCACGCCACTATGCCGCAAGGCACAGGAATATATATAAGTCAGTTGTTTTTGCAAGATACGAAAAAGGCAAGGGACTTGTTTCGCTTATTGCAGATGACGAGATTTTTTCTGTAAGGGATATTTTCAGGAACACGGCACAGGGCGAAAGCCATGAGGAGTATGCGAAAAGAAAGCTTAAGGCTCTCAAAATGGGCTGCGGCACCGAAACTCTTATAATTATTGATAATTACGACACCGAAATAATGGATGAATTTCTGTCACTTCTTGTGTATGATTGTCCCTACAGGGTGCTTGTAACCACAAGATTTGACCAGGAAAAAAGATATAAGCAAATTTCTGTTGAGGAAATAAGCGACATTTCGGAGCTTAAAAGGCTCTTTGTGGAATACTGTGGCAAGGAGCTAGTAAGAATCGACACGCAGGACGAAAGCTTTTCAGAGCTTTTCAGACTGACACGGTGCCATACGCTGACTCTTGAGCTTGTAGCTATGTATATGTCGGAAAACAGCTACAGCCTTAAGGAAATGGTTGATATTCTCAAAAAGGCGGGATTTGAAGCGCTGTCCGACAGCTATCTTAATCACAATCACAAAAACAAAACGGCGTATGAGTTTATAAAAGAGCTGTTTACATTGACATCGCTGTCAGCCGATGAAAGAAAATTCCTTTGCCATATGGTGCTGACGGCAGAATCGGGCGTGCCAGGCGGCGCTTTCAGAGAATGGAACCCTTGTCTGTTCATCAAGAACCGTACACGGCTTATTAAAAAACGTATTGTGTGCTATGACAGCGACACGGATATGCTGTTTTTGCACCCCATAATCAGACAGGTTGTTTTAAGCGAGCTTGATGTTAGCTATGAAAACTGCCGTGATTTTCTTGATGCCTTTACAAAGGACATCGACGACCTGAATTATTCTAATTTTTCAATAAATAAGAAAAAAGCCGTTGCGTGGTGCGGACTTGAAATTTTAAAGGTTCTCGGTCTTAACGAACAAACCTTTGAGGCTATTTTTGAGTCGAGCAAGGCGTTTTTCTCGGTAATGAACATATATGACGGACTGACACAGCGGCTTCGTCTTCTGGAATTTGCAAATAAAACCTACGGTGAGGACTCTGTGGAGGGCTGCAAAACATCAATTCAGGCGGCTCAAGCATATATGGAATACGGCGACTACCAAAGGGCTCTGTTTATGCAAAAGAAAAACCTTGCATATCTTCAAAATAAGGCAGATAAACAGCACGAGCTGTATTTTGACCTGCTTGAAAGATGCTGTGACCAGCTTGGGTACATATATATGAGACAGGCAAAGTCCTGCGGTAAAAAAGAAGACTTTGCCGAGGCTGAAAGATATTTCCGTATGGGCTATGAGGCGGCGTCTTCCATTGAGGTATCGAAAAAGCACAGCCCTGAGCTTATACTTTTCAAGCACGCAACGCCGCTGCTTGGTCTATGCAGTCTTTACTTTGAAAATGAAAAGCTCTCTTTGCTGGAGGAAAGCATAGGGCAATTTGCGGATATTATTGACACGCTTAAGTGCAAAGGCTATTCTATGCAGTACGATAGCTCTTACCTTTGTGTGCTCCAGGGGAAGTTCAGCTTTCTTAAAAAGGATTACCCAAAAGCTGCAATTGCCTTTGAAGAAGCGGTTACATTGCGGATAAATAACTATACCCATATTTCAACAACTGTAATGGAGTGCTACATATACCTTGCGGAATGCTATAGGGAGCTTGGCAAAGCAGACCTTGAAGAAGAAAAGCTTAACCTTGCTTTCACCATTGCAGAAAAGCTATATTCGCCTTCACACCCTGTATTTTCCAAATTAAAGGCTGGAATACAGTCATTAAAAAAATAAATATTTTTTAAGCGTCGGAGCGTTTTTGCACCGACGTCTTATTTTTTGGAGAAAAATATCCTATGTCGTATAAAGTAGTGTAATCAAAATACAGGAGGACACAAAAATGAAGGATATTTTTGACTATGATGACGACCTTCGCAGTATAGACCCCTTTAACGAAATATTCGACGACGACGGCAATATAAAGGACGGCAAGGCGGATGACAGAGATAATGACGAAAAGGCACTGGATGTTTTCAGAAGCCGGTCTCTGCCCGATATTCGTCCTTCAGGAGAGCTGCATAAGTCAAGAGGGCTTTTTCCACGCTTTAACGATGAGGATTTAGAAAGCATAGGCGAAAGCTTCAAATACTATCATCTAAGCGGATACGTTACCGATAAGGAGATTGATTTTGCTGTCACGTCGTATTTTAAAATGCGCACAGACGAAGGCAAAGCCGAGTTGATACGCACCAGCTCTCTTACTGCCCTTGAAAAGAAAAAAGCACACAGCAGAGAGAAAATTCACGTTATCGTATGTAAAAGAAACAGCACATTTGTTGCCAAAATCATATGCTCGCACGTGTTTTACAAAATGTTTTCCCTTATTGAGGACATCGCCGACAAGCTTTCTGCAATGACTCAGTTTTTAAAGCTTGACAAGTGTGTGCAGAATAGTATCATCAGCCGAATGAACGAAAAAAAATATCCCGTTGCCTCAGTCACACAGGAGGTCGTCGTAAGGGACAAGGATGCTCTCAGGCTCAAATACGATATGTGCAGAAATACCTTTACGCCCTCACAGCAAAGAGAAATCGACACGCTATTTTCCCAAAGAGGAGCTCTCAGAAGCAAGACCGATAAAAAGCTTGAATACATTATCAACATTTCATCTGTGTACCCAAAGAGAAAAAAGGTGACACGACGTGAAATTATGGCATCTCTTGATGCAAAGCTTTATAAGATGGATAAGGTGAAAAGCAAGCTGTGCGACTGTCTTACATCCGCCTGCTACACAGGAAAAAGAGGCTTTCGTATACTTCTTGCAGGCTCGTCGGGTACAGGAAAAACCACTATTGCAAAGGCTGTTGCACAAAGCTACGGCTTGCCCTTTGACGTTATCAATTTAAACGGCGTTATGAGTGCCGTTGACATAAAAGGCATTGACAGCGCCTATGACAGCGCTGATGCAGGAAAGCTTATAAAAAGCTTTTACGGTATGAGAACAACCGAGGGCGTGGTTGTCCTTGATGAAATTGACAAAATGGGCTTCGGCAACAAGGACGGGAACCCTGCAGATGCACTTCTTGACTGTCTTTCCGACCACAACAGCTGCTACGATGCTTTTCTCGAAATGGCGGTTGATACTACAAATACAAGTTTCATTTTACTTCATTCTCCTTAAAAAAATCCTTATAGATCAAGGTTTTTCGGTGTTTGGGGAGTTGTTACTACACCATTTCTACACCATTTTGTACCGGACAGTTGTTTTGAAACAGTCTAACTGCATTTGAAAGCGAGTCGTCTGTAACGTGAACATACCTGCCCATAGTAGTTTTAATAATGACCAAGTAATTTTTGCAGAACTTTTGGCCGCACTCTCTGCCTTTAAAATTTTCACCCATTTATTGAAATCTTTTCTCTATTGAGAAAAAGCCAATATAATATTTCGTATTATATCATATTAGCTAATAATTTTCAATAGATAAGAGAATGTTAGATTGTAAATTTTGTGATTTTCTTGAATTTGTAGCAAGACAAGTGTGTTGTTCAGATATGCTAATATAATTTAAACAATTTTAAACAAAATACGCGCCCTACCCCAAAATGAGAGAGGAAGCTTCCCGGCGTGGAGGAAAATAAGCGCAGGGCATAAGAAGTGTAATGAAACTTGTGCAGTGCTCACGGAGAGCCATACATAAATATATCTAAAAAGTAAAATGAAATTTGTAACATTTATCAATTGACTTATAAAGTTTTTGTGCTATAATATTATACTATAATAGTGTAAAATTGGGATAATATCCACGAAAGGAAGGATAAAGTGACAAACGAGAACGAAATCTGGGAGCTTGCTAAGGTGAATTTAAAGAAAAATCTCAACTTTTCCGAAATTTCAATGAACCTGTGGTTTGGGAATATGGTGTTAAAGGTTCTCACCGAAAATACGGCTTATTTTCAGATTGAAAACGATTTTAAACAGAATATAATACGCACAAGATACCTTGACGACATAAAGGCGGCAATAGCTGAAATACTTGGCTTTGAGGCGGAAATCGTCGTGCTTTCGGTAGAAAAAGAAAGCTTTGAAGCGGCTCTTGCAAGAGTTCTTTGCGAACAGCAGGAGGCGCAGGAGGAAAAGTTGTCCGCTACAGAATTAAAAGCGGCAGAAGAAGGTATACCTAACATAAAGAGAATGGATAACAGCTATCTTTCCCGTGAAATTAAGAAAAGTGATGAGGAGGAAGAAGCTGAAAATAAAAAGGGCGGAGTGCTTGTTTCAAGACAGCTTCCCGAATATAAGCCCGAATATACCTTTGATAATTTTGTTGTGGGCGGCTCAAACAAGACTGCCTATACTGCCGCAAGAACGGTGGCACAGGACCCTGCAGGCTCAGGCTTTAACCCGCTGTTCCTTTACGGCGACCCAGGTCTGGGTAAAACACATTTGCTTTATGCAATAACAGGCGGCATTGCGGCAAGTCATCCCGACTATAACATAATTTACGTTAAGGGCGAGGATTTTACAAATGAGCTTATTGAGGCGCTTGCACTTAAGGCTCCCGTAACCTTCCGTGAAAAGTACAGAAAAGCAGACGTACTGCTTGTTGACGACGTACAGTTTATCGCAGGTAAAAACAGCGTGCAGGAAGAATTTTTCCATACCTTTGATGCTCTTTATGAGTCAGGCAAGCAGATTGTTGTATCCTCAGACCGTCCGCCCAAGGATATGAAACAGCTTGAAACACGTCTTCGCTCACGCTTTGAATCAGGCTTTATTACAGACATTGCAACGCCTGACCTTGAGCTGAGAGTGGCAATTTTAAAGAGAAAAGCGGCGCATCTTGGCATTGACGTGCCAAACGATGTTCTTATGTATCTTGGCGAAAATATCAAGGATAACATCAGGCAAATTGAGGGCGCACTTAAAAAGATGCGTGCGCTTGCATATATTCAGGGCGAGCAGATTGGTATGAATCACGCTAAGATTGTTGTAAATGACGTACTTACCAATATGGCAAACGCCATTACTCCTGCAAGAATAATTACATATATTTCCCAGAAGTACAACATTCCTGAGGAGGATATACGCTCAAGCAGACGTACCAAGGAAATTACCAACGCAAGACATCTTGCAGTATATCTTATACGTACTCTTCTTGATATGCCCTTTGTGTCTATCGGTAAAATTTTCAACCGTGACCACAGCACTATGATGACTTCAACCGAAAATGTTGAAAAGCTCAGAAAGAAGAGCCCCGAATTCGACAATACCGTAAATGAAATCATCCGTGAAATCAAGGCGGGTAATGCAAACAGCTGAGCAAACATAAAAACGAAAAGAAAGGTGGTGGAATAATGAATAAGTATGTAAATCTTGCAGAAAGAGCGTTGCCTGTAACAAGAGAAGAATTGCCCGAAGGCAAGGTGCCTGATTTTGTATATATAAGCGGCGATGCATATGTTGACCATCCAAGCTTCGGTACGGCGCTTATCGCAAGAATACTTGAAAAAAACGGATTTAGCGTTGCCATTATTCCTCAGCCCGATTTTAAAACAAGCTATAAGGACGGAAGTGGGAAAGGAGTATGTGTTTTCGGTAGACCACGGCTTGGTTTTCTTGTAAGCAGCGGAAACATTGACTCAATGGTAAACCACTATACCGCTGCAAAGAAAAGGCGAAGCGAGGACTATTATTCTCCCGAAAAAAAAGCAGGACTCCGTCCCGACAGAGCAGTTATAGTTTACTGCAACAGAATACGTGAGGCTTATGGCGACGTGCCCATAATTATTGGTGGCGTTGAAGCATCTCTTCGCAGATTTGCCCATTATGACTACTGGGATGACAAGGTAAGGAGAAGCATACTTATAGATTCGGGTGCAGACATTCTCAGCTACGGAATGGGTGAAAAAAGTATACCCGAAATTGCAAGGCTTCTTGATAAGGGTGTTCCCGTAAAGAAAATCTGCGACGTCAGAGGCACCGTTGTTGCCGTGCCCAAGGACTATAAGCCCAAATATGATTGCGTGGACACCTACAGCTATGACGAGCTTAAAACAGATAAAAAGAAGTATGCTCAGTCCTTTGCCCTACAGTATAAAAACACCGACCCTGTTGACGGCAAGGCGCTGGCAGAGTTTTACGACAATAAAAAAATTATACAGAATCCGCCGTCCTTTCTTCTAACACGTGAGGAAATGGATGAGGTTTATGCGCTTCCTTTTACAAGAACCTGGCATCCCATATACGATAAGTGCGGTGGAATAAGCGCAATTGACGAGGTGGAATTTTCTATCACCCATAACAGAGGCTGCTTTGGCGGCTGTGCTTTTTGTGCAATAGCCTTTCACCAGGGAAGAAATGTTGTGTCGCGAAGCAAAGAGTCAGTGCTTGAAGAAGCAAGACTTCTTACAACGCTTGAAAGATTTAAGGGTTATATTCACGATGTGGGAGGACCGACGGCAAACTTTCGCTACGGTCCCTGCAAGGCGGTAAGAGAAGGCAAAAAGGGCGTGTGCAAAAACAGACGCTGCCTTGCACCTGAGCCTTGCAAAAATCTTATTGTTGACCATAGCGAATACGTTGACATTCTTGAAGAAATGTCCAGAATCCCAAAGATAAAAAAGGTGTTTGTGCGAAGTGGGGTAAGATTTGACTATGCCATTTACGACAAAAGCGATGCCTTTATAAAAAGGCTTGTAAAATATCATGTGAGTGGACAGCTTAAGGTTGCACCCGAGCATATTTCCGACAAAGTGCTGTTATATATGGGCAAGCCCTCCGTCAAGGTGTACGACAGATTCTGCAGCAAGTATTTTGATGAGTGCAAAAAGGCGGGACTTGAACAGTATCTTGTGCCGTATCTTATGTCATCTCACCCAGGAAGTACTGTCAATGAAGCAATTGACCTTGCGTTGTACCTTAAAAAGAAAAATGTGCGGCCTGAGCAGGTGCAGGATTTTTATCCCACTCCCGGTACTGCCGCAACAACGATGTATTATACAGGTATTGACCCCTTTACGGGAAAAGAAGTGTATGTACCAAAAAGCTACGAGGAAAAGAAAATCCAGCGTGCTCTTTTGCAGTCGTCACGTCCGGAAAACCGTTCTCTTGTGGAAAAGGCAATAAGAGCAAGCGGCAGAAGTGATGCAAAGTGCCTTCTTCCCTTCGGAAGAAGTGTGAAAACACAGTTGGTTAATACAGCAAGAAACGTAAAAACAGACAAGCCAAGGAAAAAGGGCGGCGTCAAAAAGGGCAAAGGCTCTGACACCGCCGCAAAAAGACGGGCTTTAAAG
Organism: Eubacteriales bacterium; assembly: GCA_045646465.1. Taxonomy (GTDB): domain Bacteria; phylum Bacillota; class Clostridia; order Oscillospirales; family CAG-382; genus UMGS1387. Next base: position 26,043 of record JAZRKT010000141.1, read on the forward strand.
GATACTCCCAAAAAGCGAAAGTAAGCTTTTTTAGCGGATTTCGGGAACCTCTTCACCGTGTCGGATAATTTCTTCCCTATCACGGAAAAGAAGGGATATGCACCAGATGCCGCCAAGTGCTACAAGTGAGTAGATAATACGGCTGATGATGTTGTCCTGACCACCGAAGGCAAAGGCTACCATATCAAACTGAAAAAGCCCGATAGTGCCCCAGTTGAGTGCACCGATTATACTTAATATAAGAGCTATTCTGTCAAGCATTTTTTTCACTCCGTTATTTTTTGTATCAGAGAAAGCTACTTTCTCTGCAAAGACAGTATTTGCAGCACAAGTGGAAAATATGCCGTATGACGAAAGGAAATTTTTACCATGAGAATGAGAAAAAAGAAAAACGCCGAAGCAAGAATGAACGCCTGCTCCGACTACAGTATAGATAATCCCATAGAGCTAAAGGGAAAATGGGCTGAGCTTTACGGCAAGGGCAGAAATATGTTCCTTGAAATAGGCTGCGGCAAGGGCACTTTTGTGACGGAGCTTGCCAAGAGAAACCCAGATAATTTCTATATTGCACTTGAGGTTGTGCCCGATGTTATAATGCTTGCTATGGAAAAAGCAAAGGCACAGGAAATAGAAAACGTAATGTTTGTATGCTATGATGCGTCGCGTCTTACGGATGTTTTTGAAGATAATGAGCTTTGCGGAATATATCTCAATTTTTCAGATCCGTGGCCGAAAAACAGACATCACAAGAGAAGACTTACCTATATAAGCTTTCTTGAACAGTATAAAAAGGTTATAAATGACGGCGGACACATTTTTTTTAAAACTGATAACAGACCGCTGTTTGATTTTTCTCTTTTGCAGTTTTATGATGCAAAAATTCCTCTTTCTCAGGTAACGACAGACCTTCATAATTCAATGTGGGAAAAGGACAATATCCATACTGAGTACGAGGATAATTTCTCGGCAAAGGGCTTTTGCATCAACAGACTTGTGGGTACGGTGCATAAGCAGTAATAATTTAATATGTTTTCAAGCGGAGTGATGGTGTATATGCCTAAAACTCCGCTTTATTGTGCTTTTGGTGAAAAATATTTCCGCCTCAAATGCTAGCTTGTAGATGAGAGGGTTTTGGGGGCAAAAAAAGCCGCAAGCCTTAAAAGACTTGCGGAAATTTTCACCTGAAAGATGTGTGACCCGCCCGGCCGTGGAAATGCGATGAAAAACCCTGCTTACGCAAGGGTGGTGTCCTGACTGTGGCTTTGTGCTACCAGCGTCCGCAATATTCCGGTCCTTTTCCGGCTCAACGTCCGGGGAGCGGGAATAAAGGGGAGGTCTGCATCCTGCGTCGAGAACTTCGGACTCCAATTTTCAGATGTGGGTTTATAAGCACAAATCACACGAGAAGGGCAGGAAATTGCTTACGTTAAAATTATAGACGGAAATGCGAAAAATTATTCTTCGGGAGTGTCAAGAGCGTCGTGGTCGATGTCGCCCATAAACTCGTCCTCAAATGCATCTGCTACCTTGTCGAACTCGTCATCGTCGTCGATGGTTACAAGAACCTCTTCGCCGTCCTCGTCCTCGGTAAGCTTGAGGATAACATACTCATCCTCGTCGCCTTCAACGGGAAGAAGAGCAACATACTTTACGCCGTCTATTTCCATATTTCCGATAAGCTCAAAATCGCTTTCGTTTCCTTCTTCATCGGTAAGTGTGAACACTTCCTGTTCAAATTCAAATGTTTCGTCTGCCAATTTAAAATGCCTCCGTTCCTTAGATTACATATATTTTAACTTATTTTTTCGTTTCTGTCAATAGAAAAACGAACTTTTAGGACAAATCGCCGCTATATATAACGGCAAAATGTGCCAAAAATACGTATTTTTCGTGCCGCGACGACATTATTCGCCTTTTTTGACTTTTTTCCAGTACTCCTTTGCTGCCTGTTCTGTTTTGTTGTCGGCGAATTCGTAATATACACGGTCCTTTATGTCGTCGGGTAAATACTGCTGGGGATAGTAATGGTTGGGATAGGTATGGGGATAAACGTAATTCGCATTTTTATTTGCCGAGGGCTGCATGGAATCCCTGATATAGTCGGGCATATGCTGACCTTTTCCGTTTTTTACATCTGCGGCGGCAAGTGCGTAGGCATCGTGGGCAGAGTTGGACTTGGGAAGCGTTGCAAGATAAATAACAGCCTGTGCAAGACACAGCCTTGCTTCGGGAAGCCCTAACTGCACCGCATTGTCACAGCACGCCTTTACAACACATACTGCTATAGGGTGTGCAAGTCCTATGTCCTCCGAAGCGATTACAAGCAGACGTCTTATGGGACTGAGCAAATCTCCTGCTTCAAGAAGTCTTGCAAGATAGAACAGCGCTGCATTTTCGTCGGAGCCTCTTATGGACTTCTGAAACGCCGACAGTAAATCGTAATGCTCGTTACCGTCCTTGTCCATTTTAAGGGCAAAGCCACTTATTGACTGCTTTGCAAGGTCGCTTGTCAGATTGCCCTTTGAAGCTCTGTAGCATATTTCAAGAGCACCAACGGCACGTCTTACGTCACCTACGGCACATTCCGAAATATAGTCAAGAGCCTCGTTTCTTGCGTTTTCGTCAAAATCCGACACGGTGTTTTTTTCGTCGAGGATTTTAACGGCACGAATTAGCGCTTTTTTTATGTCTTCACTGTTACAGGACTTGAATTCAAATACGCTGCACCGTGAAAGCACGGCGGGATATATTGAAAAATAAGGGTTGTCTGTGGTGGAGCAGATAAGAGTAATGCGTCCGTCCTCGATGAATTCAAGCACCGTCTGCTGCTGCTTTTTATTGAAATACTGAATCTCGTCGATGTACAGCAGTATTCCGCCTGAGCCGAAGAGGGTATCGGTTTCGCCAAGCACCTGCTTAATGTCTGAAAGGGAGGCGTTGGTGGCATTTATTTTACGAAGGGTCATACCGCTTTGTGAAGCGATGATGTTTGCGACGGTGGTTTTACCTGTGCCAGAAGGGCCGTAGAAAACCATATTTGGCACCTTTCCGCTTTCCGTCATACGCCTGAAAAGACTGCCTTCGGAAAGAAGATGCTGCTGTCCCACAACCTCGCTTAAATTTCGGGGTCTTATTAAATCAGCTAATGGAGGCATACGTATGCTCCTTTCGTTACAATGTGCTTTTTGTTAAGTCTGTGATTCAATTACCTCACCGCTCATAAGCATATCTGCAAATTTTGCAATTCTGTCAACGTATTCACGCTTGGTGTAAAATTCGCCGACGCCGTTGATTACGGCATAGCACCTGAGGGTGGATTCGGAGTAAAAGGCGTACTTTAAGGCTTCGCCTGATTTCAGTTGAATTTCAAAGGTGAGGTTGTGCTCAAGGGTATCGGTATTTACACCTGCATCAAGCTGTGAATATCCGTCAACACCCGCACTTAAAAGTGCAAAGTAGAACTGTCTGAAGGACGGCACGTGGATTTCCTTGCCCGTATTCTGTTCTGTGACATAAAGGTCCTTGCCTGTGTTCTGAGTAACGAACACACGAGAACCGCGGTTGTTTGTAAGGATGATTTTGGCAACGTCATCTATGTTGTGCTGGAACATTTTGTTGTGAATAAAGTCAATGTAGTCATACTCAAGGAAAGGAACATCTGCAAGTGAAACAAGAACTATTGTGTCCATATACGGACCGTAGCCGTAGTAATAAACCTCGCCTGTACTGCTGTCTTCAATTCTGTCGCCGAAGGCAGCATAGTAAGAGTTTTCGCCGAAGGAGTATTCCACAGAGGCATAAGGCTTGTGAAAACCGTACTTTTCCATAATTTCTTCATAGTTGTCGCGTGTGGAAACGTCGTACTCAACCACAGCAACACCCGAAAGGTTGCAGAGAGCTGTAAACATTTCATACAGCGTTGTAGTGGAAAGGATGTCGTGCCTGTTTTTTTCGGGAGAAACAATTCTGTGAAGCTGATTTTTTAAGGTACCCACTCTTTCCTCGTCGGGAATAATTTCGCAGGTGAAAAGCTCCTCGCCTTCCTTCACGTAGGTAAGACAGTTAATGTACATTGAATAGTTGCTCTGAATACTTCTTGCAAGTACGGGGCTGAGATAATAGTTCAAATCGTTTTCAAAAATAGAAGCGGCAGCGTCCATTATGTATATGCAGTCCTTGTCGGCGTGCTTCATATAATATCCGCCGTCGGGAGAGGTATTGCCCATAAGCACGGTGTGGATGCTTCCTTTTTTGTCAGCTATAGATACCTTTATGGGACTGTCGTTTTCGGAAAGACCGTAGTCCGAAAGATTTGATGACGGATTTTCAAGCTTTAACGTGGCAAGCATATATCTTGACTGAAGCAACAGGTTTGAAAGATTGTTGCTGTTGTAAAGATTGTTCTTTGCCTGCTCGATAATAGGGTCTGCGCTTTCGGGGTCTGTGTAGACCTTGAAATATCCGTAATCGTTGGTGACGGTGACATAATCAAGATTTGAAAGGCTGATTTCGGGGAAAACCATAGGGTAGTAGGTGACTTTAACATCGTTTGCTTCAAAGGTGCAAAGAACGTCGTCTGTTTTGCCCGGCTTTATGCGGTGTCTGTTTTCAGCCTGTCCCGAAAGAACGTTTTTGATATAGGTAATATTGATGCCTCTGTCTTTGCCGGAAACGTCGGTAATTATTGCAAACACCTCGTCGCCATCGCTGTCATATTTTAAGACGGTGTGTTTTTCCTCGTGGCTGAGGACAGACGCCAGAAGATATACTATTGCAAGAAAAGCCGCAAGAGCAGCAAAAATGATAATAGCCTTCTTTTGCCTTGAAAGATGTGTTTTTTGAGAGTTCATTACAGATACTTCCTTTTGATAAAGACTACAATTCCTGCTGCTGCAATTATGATGGGGACGGTAATTGCAAGTCTTTTTGTCATAGATTCGCTTTGTTGCTTTGTGACGGTGATGGATGTTTCGTCAAGCACCTTGAAGTCAATGCTCGCAGTAGTTGCGCCCTTGTTGATTTCCGAAAGGGTGCGTCTGAGCAAATCGGAGTTGGAATAAGCGGGAATGTCAAGATAATACAGGAATGAAGACGAGCCGCAAGAAACGACGCTTGCTGTTTTTTCAACGCCGCCCGTAAGCTTTGTGTATCTTGAAATAGCCATAACAGGCTTGTTTTGCCATTTTTTTGGACTTTCACCGTCAAAGGTAACGGCATCCTTTGATGTGACAATAATGGGAGAAACAGTGATGCCTCCGACCTCATTATCGCGTATATCCATTTGCTGACAGTTGTAGAAAAGGGGATAGGAACGGCTCTGACCTTCACTTAAGGGCTTGTGTATTTTGTAGCCGAGACCCGAGGAGGCATCCGAGTATGAGCCGAAGAAGCCCATGCCCTGCGTGCCGGAAATTACGTTGTTGTCGCCCTCCATAATAAGGGCGTTGTTATCGAGGGAAACACCGAAGCTTTCTTCCATAAGTGCTTGGAGCTCGGGAAGCTCGGCGCCGGTACAGCTTGCAAAGTACATAATGTTGCCGTAGTCTTCAAGAACGTAGTCACGCAAAAGCTCAATTTCGTTGACACCGCCCGAGCTTCTGCCCGAAAAGTCGCTTCTGGGCTCGCAGATAATTACGATGTCGTACTGTGAAAGCTGTTTTGAGGTGGTTCTTTTAAGCTCGATATTGTCAACCTTGTAGCCGTAATCCTCAAGGAAAACCTTTAATACATCATTGATTTCTTCGTTGTGACCTGTGGTAAAGCCGGCTTTAAGAGACATACCGCTGTTGCCAGTCACGTTAAGAAAAGCGTTTGTCAGCTTGTTTTCGCCGTCAAAGGCAAACTGTCTGTACTGACCGCCGCCTGTTTCGCTGTACTTGTACATATCCGAAAGATATCCGCCACCTTCAAGAAGGGAGAAAATTTTGGAAAGTCCTGTAGATGGGCAGTATACTACAAGGCTTGCGGAGGTTATTTCGTCGTTACTGGTTGCTTTGAACTTATTGAAATAAGCCACCTCGCTGAGTACGTCGTGATAGCTTACTGAAATGTTGTCGAAAAGCTTTTCGTAGCTTTCACATAACATTTTTACGCTGTTGAGATAGTCTGCGCCTTCAACAATGTCCTCAGGACTTGCGAAAATAATCTCGATTGGCTGAGTTACGCCATCAAGAGCCTTTTTTGACTGCTCGCTAACGGTGTAAATCTGTTTGCTTGTAATATCAAAATAAAGAGGGAAAATTTTGCTGTCAAAAACGGAAATGACAACATTTATAAGCAGAACAAAGATTACAAACACCGTCGTAAAAACCACGGAGGAAGAGCCGTACCTGAATTTTTTTGAGCCTGAAAGCTTTTCTCTTATGCTTTTAATAATTTTAAAATCCTTCATTTGCTTACCTCTTTTTCAATCAGTCCCAACGTCTTTTTTCGTATATTCTGACAGTAAGGAACAAAAATACCGTAATTATGCTTAAATAGTAAATAATGGCTGTAAAATCAAAAATACCTCTTTGGAAATTATAAAAACGGTCCATAACCGAAAACCACTTTACCACAATTCTCAGAATTTCATTTTCAATGCTTGCGGCAAAAACGCTGCTTGCAATCATAAGTGCAAACACACCGATGGAAATAACGGCAGAAACAATCTGGTTTTCGGTAAGAGAAGAAACAAAAAGACCTATGGCAATAAATGCTCCGCCTATAAGAAGAATGCCTGTAAAGCAGCCTATAAAGGTGGGTACGTTCATTTTTGAAATAATGTATGCCTGCTCTTTTGCAAGGGAATTAAGTGCAAACATATTGATAAGGGCACTTAAAGCAAAGGTGCCTGCAAAAAGAGTGTAGGCGGCAAGAAACTTTGCTCCGATAATGCCAAGTAAGCTTACGGGGCTTGTAAGAAGAAGACGCTCGGTGCCAAGCTTCTTTTCCTCACTAAAAAGCTTCATTGTAAGGAGAGGAATAAGTATTACAAAAAACAGCAGAACCATTGCAAAGTAGGCTGTGGAATCTGTTGTACCGCTTGAAATGGTGCTTGAAGTGAAGCATACTCCGCTTATTGCAAAGAACACGGCGGAAAACACATAGCCGATAGGTGAAATAAAGTAAGACATCAGCTCACGTCTGTATATGGCACTCATATGTTTTCCTCCTTTTTGTTTTTATCGAGAATTGATATAAATACATCTTCAAGATTTGCGCTCATACTTTCAAGACCTATCATCGGCCAGTCCTTGCTGCATAACATATTAAAGATGGGCTTTCTTATATCTGTGTCGCTGTCCGACTCAACAAGAAAGCTGTAGCTGTCGCCGTCACGCTCAGGCAAAAGCTCGGCAGCCGTAACCCCGTTGATGCTTCTGATACAGGACAGCACCTCGCTTTGAGGACCGCATATTTTAACCATCATTTTTCTCTGTCCCGTAACGGCTTCAAGCTCGTCTGTCTTTGAGTCTGCAACAAGCTGTCCTTTGTTGATAATGACAACTCTGTCGCATACCGCCTTTACCTCGGGGAGAATGTGGGTGCTTAAAATTACGGTGTGGGTTTTTCCGAGAGAATTGATAAGGGAGCGTATTTCCATAATCTGTCTTGGGTCAAGACCTACCGTGGGTTCGTCAAAAACAAGAATATCAGGTGATGAAACAAGAGCCTGGGCAATGCCAACTCTCTGTCTGTAGCCCTTTGAAAGATGGCTTATGGGACGCTTGTACACCTCGCCTATGTTTATGACGTCGACTATTTCTTCAATATGCTTTTTCTTATTGAAGGTACACTTTTTAAGGTCAAAAACAAAGCCTAAATATTCCTTTACCGTCATATCAAGATAAAGAGGCGGATGCTCGGGAAGAAAGCCGATGTGCTTTTTCGCCTCAATTGGGTTTTCAAGCACGTCAATCCCCGCAATTTCGACACTTCCGCTTGTTGCCGAAAGATAGCCTGTAAGAATGTTCATAGTGGTTGACTTTCCTGCACCGTTGGGACCGAGAAAGCCTACAATTTCGCCCTGATTCACGTTAAAGCTTATATCGTTTACAGCATAGTTTTTTCCGTAACGCTTAACGAGATTTCGGATTTGTATCATCGATATTTCAATCCTTTCCTTGTTTTTGGTTGGAAATTCGGTATATTATATCATTTTTCTTTGAATACGTAGTAAACTGAAAAAGAAAAATGTTTGTTTGCTGTGTGACGGTTATGTGTTTTTAAGACATCTGTCGCCCTGAAGCGCATCAAGTCTTTCCATTTCAAAATCAATGGCATTGAGCACTTCAAATTTTTTTATACTCCATAAAGGAGAGACAAGTTCGCTTCTTTTTCCGTCGCCTGTCAGTCTTTGCATAACAATCCTGCCGTCAATCATTCTCAGCTGACTGCATATAAGACTTACGTATTCATCCTGCGTAAAGGTTGAAAATATGCCGTCGTTATACATTTTTTCACACGCCGTACCCTTTATCACGTGTAAAAGGTGAAGCTTTAATGACCACGGCAAAAGGTCGGATACTGTCATAACGCTTTCGTTCATCATAGGTATATCCTCGCCGGGAAGTCCATTTATAAGATGAACGCAGATATCAATGCCGAGATTTTTGAGAGTTGAAAAAGTCTCTTTAAAATCGGCAAAGGTTGACTGCCTGTTGATGAGCGCGCCCGTTTTGTCGTGAATTGTCTGCAGTCCCAGCTCTACTGTAAGGTATGTTTTCTTTGATATTTCTTCAAGCAGGCGGAAGCACTCCACGCCTATGCAGTCGGGACGTGTTGCAATGCTTAACGATACCACGTTTTCGCAGTCAAGTGCCGCCTCGTATAATGCTCTCAGTCTTTCAACAGGGGCGTATGTGCCTGTTCCTGTCTGGAAATATGCCATATAAGCGGTGTCCTTCCACTTTTTGCTCATCATCTGCCGTATTTCTTCAAACTGAGTGCGCACCGAGTCACGGGGATTTCCTGCAAAATCGCCCGATAGCGCATCGCTGCAGTAAATACAGCCTCCGACACCTTTTGTGCCGTCCCTGTTGGGGCAGGTAAAGCCTCCCGACAGAGAAATTTTTGCTATTTTCTTGCCGAATTTGTTTTTGAAAAAATAATCAAGTGTATGATATCTTTTCCCAAGGTACGGTCCGTTCATTTTATATCCTTACACAAAATACTTGTAAATTTCGTTTTTTGCCACGCCTCTGTCCTTGGCACAGCTTTTTATGGCATCCATTTTCTTCATACCCTTGTCGATGTAAAATTCAACGTGCTGCTCTACCGTCATGTCCTGCCAAAAGCTTTTGCCTGCAGCTTCTACGCAGCCTTCAACTATTATTACGTATTCGCCTCTGGGCTCTTTTTCGCTGAATAATTCAAGTGCTTCATCAAAGGATGTATATGTAAACTCCTCGTTGAGCTTTGTCAGCTCTCTTGCAAGACAGATTTTTCTGTTACCCAGAGCTTCCTTCATAATTTCAAGGGTTTTTAAAAGACGGTGGGGTGCTTCGTAAAAGACGGTTGTACGCCTGTCGTTTTTTACAACCTCAAGCACCTGCGCTCTTTCCTTTTTGTCGGCAGGAAGAAAGCCTTCAAAGACAAAACGCCGTGAGCTCATACCAGATGCCGACAGCGCCGTAACAAATGCGCACGCTCCGGGTATTGGAATAACCTTGACTCCGCTTTCTCTGCAAAGCCTTACAACATCCTCACCTGGGTCGCTTATTGCAGGCACGCCTGCGTCGGTAACAATTGCGACTGAAAGACCTGACATAAGCTTTTCAAGTACTGTGTTTCCCGCTATGTTTTTGTTGTGCTCGTGATAGCTGACAAAGGTATTTTTTATACCAAGCACCGATAACAGCTTGCCCGAAACCCTTGTGTCCTCCGCCGCAACTAAATCGACGCCTGCAAGGACGTATTTTGCTCTTTCGGTGATGTCCGACAAATTTCCTATGGGCGTTGCAACAACGTACAAAGCGCCCTTTTCTATTTCGTTAGCCATTATTACTGTTCTCCGATTTCAGGCAGAGTTTCACTTTCAGCCTGATCTTCCATTTTTACTTCAAACGGGGTCTCGCCTGTGTCCGTTACGGTAGGGTCTGCAACGGAAACGGTACTTTTTTCGCTTTGCAATGTGTTTTCTTCGAGGGTGAGCTGATTTTTCTGGCTTTCCGTCATTTCTTCGCCTAAAAGAAGCTGACGTCTCTGTTCTTTAATCTGCTGGGTGAACATATGAAGCTCAGGAACTTCGTCAAGATCGTCAATTGTTTCAAGACCGAAGGTGCGAAGAAATACCGTTGTCGTACCGTAAAGCATAGGACGTCCCGGTGCATCAAGCCTGCCCTTTTCTTCAATAAGACCTTTGTCGCAAAGAGACAAAATAACGGAAGGCGACTCAACGCCTCTTACTCTGTCAACAAGTGCACGTGTTGCAGGCTGGTTGTAGGCGATAATTGCCAGAACCTCCAGAGCTGCACGTGACAGGGGTTGATTGTGTCTTATGGTAAGAGCGTTTCTTACCACCTGTGCGTATTGGTTCTTGGTTGCAAGCTGTGCGTGACCGTCAAGAATAAGCAGTTCAAAAGCATTGTTTTCATATCTGCCCAGCATTGCATCAAGAAGCTTAGGGATAACCTTTTCCTCCGTTCCAATTGCTTCAGCAAGCTTGTCAAAGCTTATGGCGCTTCCGTATGCGAACAATGCCGCCTCGGCCGCACGCACAAGATATTCTTCGTCATATATCAGTTCTGCCTGGTAGGATTCTCTTCTTGCCATTTACATTTACCTCTTTCGGCTTAAATCTTTACACACTTATCCATCATAATTCATACTATTATATCACAACATTTGAAAAAATGCAATAGGCGGATTTGTTTCAAAATTTGCTCTTGACAAAAGTACTTATAAATAGTATAATATCAAGGCAATGCTGGTGTGGCGCAGTGGTAGCGCAATTGATTCGTAATCAATAGGCCGAGGGTTCAAATCCCTCCACCAGCTCCAAAATCAGGTGATACGCATAAGCGTGTTGCCTGATTTTTTTGTGGGGATTTGAACCCCAAGGGGGCACGAAGCGTAAAGAAAAACAGCCTGATACGGCTGTTTTTTAGCGAAGTGGTGCGAAACGGGAACTGAAAGGCAAAGCCTTTTGGTCGTTGAGCAGTGCATACGCGAAGCGGATGTATCCCATCACCAGCTCCAAACCCTTATTACAAGCCT
>JAZRKT010000142.1:0-2274 GCA_045646465.1 Eubacteriales bacterium
AAGGGCATATTTATGTCCAACGAAGGCGTAGTTAAGCACGTTTACGATGCAATCGGGGCTGCAGGCACAAAGTACGTTGCAATAAAATTGTGCGGATACGAGGCAGGTACAAAGCAGATTGAATGGATGAAGAAGACCACAGGTCCCAAGCTTATAGGTTCTGTAGCACAGGATTCCTATCAGATTGGTTATCAGTCCGTAGAGCAGGCTATACTTGCACTCGAAGGTAAGGAAATCAGCGAAAAGGTTGATATCTCCGGTGCATGGTGGAATGCAGAAAATGTTGACGAAATGATTCAGAAGAATCTCGTTTACGAAGGCTAATATATAAAACCAGGGGTTGTAAAAAACATTGTTTTGTTTTTTACAACCCCTTCTTCATGGGAATGAATTTACATTCCCTTTTCCATTGAGACGAGAAATTAAGTAGCCTTACTCTTGAATTTTATTTGAGCGTATAGTATAATACAAATATCTTCAAAATATATACGGAGGATGAAAAAATGGAAAAATTATTTAAGCTTAAGGAGCACGGCACTAATGTCAAAACAGAAATTATTGCCGGTATCACAACCTTTTTGGCTATGTCCTACATCTTGGCGGTTAATCCCGGTATGTTAGGTATTATTCCGGACGGACCGGGTGCAGCTGCTATTTTTATGGCAACAGCGCTGTCAGCTGCAATAGCTACAATATGTATGGCGTTTTTTGCCAACTATCCCGTGGCTTTGGCATCGGGCATGGGACTTAATGCATTTTTTACTTACACAGTATGCTTAACCATGGGTTACTCATACAAGGTGGCTTTGACGGCTATTTTACTTGAAGGTATCATTTTTATGGTTCTTTCTGTCTTTAAGTTCAGAGAAGCTCTGGTAAACAAAATCCCCAAAAACCTAAAGCTTGGTATTACTGCGGGTATCGGTTTATTTATTACAATCATTGCGCTGATAAATGCAGGTATTATTGTAAACAACGATTCCACATTGATAGGTCTTGGCAACTTGGCTTCACCTCAGGTTGTTCTGGCAACTGTTGGTCTTTTAATCATAGGCGTACTTCATCACTACAAGGTAAAGGGCGATATCCTGATTGGTATTTTAGCCACATGGATACTTGGCATTGTGGCAGAATTAATCGGTTGGTATGCAGTTGACGCTCAGGCAGGTATCTACTCACTTATTCCTTCGCTTTCATGGGAATCCATAAGGGCAAATTTTGCAGCACCTGCGTTCTTTCAGTTTGACTTTGGATTTATTACAGAAAACTTTACATCTTTTGCTATCGTACTGTTTACATTCCTTTACAGCGATATCTTTGATACTGTGGGTACATTGATTGGCGTAGCTCAAAAAGGTAATTTATTGGCAGAAGACGGTTCTCTTCCCAAAGCAGGCGGTGCTTTAATGGCAGATGCTATCGGTACAATAGCAGGTGCGTGCCTTGGCACGTCCACAGTTACAAGCTATGTAGAGTCATCGGCAGGTGTAGTCGCAGGAGGAAGAACAGGTCTTACAGCCCTTACAACAGGTATCTTGTTCCTTGTTGCAATTCCTTTTGCTCCTATATTCCTTGCGATTCCGGGATTTGCTACAACACCCGCAATGCTGTTTGTAGGTCTTCTTATGCTCTCGGCAGTAAGACAGATGGATTTTGACACCGATGTGGCAGATGCTATCGGCGGTTTTCTCGCAGTTGTTATGATGCCTTTTGCGTATTCTATAGCTACTGGTATCATGTTTGCCATAATTTCGTGGTTTGTATTAAAGCTCTTAACAGGCAAGGCAAAGGATATTTCACCTATTATGTGGATTTCAGTTGTGCTTTTTGCAATCTATATCTACACAACAATAGCATAAAAATTATAAATGGCGTACTCCTCGGAGTACGCCATTTATCTTTAGTAGTTGTCATGCTTATTTTCTTTTAAACAAAGACCGTGAACTTGTACAGTCCACGGTCACAGTTGGCGGAGAAGATGGGATTCGAACCCCAGGTAGCCTTAACTACACGACATTTCAACTGGCTTTTGAGTGGCTTTTGAGTCATTTTTTGAGTCGGCTTCGAGTCCTGTAGGTTAGAGCAAATAAGCAGAAGTTAAGAGAAGTTAGGAAGCGACGAAACTAGCGTAAAATCAAGGCTTTGAGGGGCTTGTGTCCTTCAAAGCCTTTTGTGCGCTCGAATTTCTAGTATTGCCTTTTCTAACATTTTTGGTTCTGTTTTGGTTAGAAAAAATGTTAGAAAACTTAAGACACAGAGTTCGAATCTTTTTGG
>JAZRKT010000143.1:0-40438 GCA_045646465.1 Eubacteriales bacterium
CTGGTGATGTTGTTAATGTTCCGGCTAATGGCTATGTTAAAGTTATGCTTTGGGAGTCGCGTGATTCTATGAAGCCCTTGTGTCAGCATGAAGTGATTATGGTTAATGAAGAATAATGATTTAAATAGACGTAAGCACAGAGTTTTTAGGCTCTGTGCTTTAAAAACACAGTTTGGGGACGGGGCGGTTTTTGTTGTAAAACACACAGACTTTCAAATTTTTATTAAAAAATTGTTGTCCCCCATTGACAACACTCCTGTCAGGTTCGCCCATCCTGCAAAATGGTAAAATTGTGGGAGCTGTGACACACGTTTTGGTAAATGACCCAACGAGAGGGTATGGGATATTTATTGAGAATATGCTAGCGGAGGCTAAAAAAATTTCAGGGTAAAAATTACTGACACAGATTATAGTCATTATCATAAAAAAATAAAAAGCTCACTTATATTTAATATAGGTGAGCATTTTACATTTCGAACTTTTGGTTTCGAACTAAAGAAAAACGCTGCATCATACGAAGCAGCGTTTATAGATATAAAACAGTTTTTTATAAATTCTTAGCGCATCTCAGAGCAATAATAATTGCCTGTTCTCTTGTTGCAAGACCGTAGGACGCACCCTTTGAAGGGTCGTTTTTGGGAGCGAAGATTACGCCTGCATCGTCAACACCGTTGATGATACCCTTGGAAGCCATAAAGTAAACCGCTTCCTTTGCGTAGCCTGAAATCTTACCGTCGTCGCTAAACTTTGCAGCGCCATCTGTTTTAAGAGGAAACTTTGCGTCTGTATCAACTGTCCAGTCGGGGAAGGCTTTCTTCTTGTAAGCTCGGCAAAGCATTGTTGCCATCTGCTCACGGGTAATAAGAGAGTTGGGTGAGAAGGTGGTGTCGCTCGTACCGGATGTAATGCCGATGGTGCTTGCTTTGATAATTTCGTTCATAAACTTGTTGGAAGAAATGTCATTGAAGGGATTTTCGCCCATATAAATCTTGGAGTTAGAAATGTGCTCATAGAGCTTTACTGCAATTGCGGCAAATTCAGCTCTGTTTACTTTTTCGGTAAGGTCTGTGCCTAGAAGTACGGCAGGAATAAGACCGAGCTTGTTTGCTTCCTCAGCTTCAGCTACCGCCCAGGTGGAAACAACTGAGCCGAAGTTTGTTGTTCTTACGTTTGAAGCATTGTTCTGCTTGCCCGAGATAGTGAAGGTGTAGGTACCTGTAACCTCGTTGAGACGGGCAATCTGAATGTAGAACAGACCTGCTGAAAGCTGAAGTGTCTTTTTGAAGGTCTGACCCTTGCAGTAAGCATCCTCATTGACAATTCTGTTACCCTTGCTGTCAAGGATTCTTAATGTGAAACAGGTAGCCTCACTATTGAGAGTAAAGTCTATTTTGTCCATAGAAGCAAGGCTGAAGCAGTAGTAGTCGGTAGTATCGTTGATGCCGATGCTTCCTGTGTAAAGCTTGTTAACCTGAATGTCGCTTGCCTTTTCAACGGTATTGTTGCTTCCGTTGGGAGCTTCCTTGAAGGATTCGCCAGAAGGTATGAATTTGAGCTTTAAGTTGTAAGCACCGTAGAAATCCTTGTTTCTGTAAATGTGGAAATAGTATGTGCCTGCGGTGATGTCAAAGGTGTTGTAGTAGGTGTAGCCTGCACAGCCTGCATCTGCTGACCACATCTTGTCCTTGCCGTCGCTGTCAAGAAATTCCACCTTGAAGGAATTCACAGCACTTGTAAGCTGAATTTCAAGAGTTCCTGCTTCTTTAAGAGTAAAGGTGTAGTAGTCGTCAAGGTCGTTGTAAGCGATAACACCGCCGATGTCCTTGTTGACGTCAATTTTGCTTGCTACCTGAGCTTTGTTGTTGCTTCCGTTCTGAGCTTCAACAACAGTTTCGTTGGCAGGAGCAAAGTCAAGAGTGAAGGAGTATGCACCGTAGTTGTTGGTGCTTCTGTAAACGTGGAAGTAGTAGGTGCCTGCAGTAAGAGCAACGTCAATTGTCTTCTTGCCGTTTTCTAGCTTTACGTCGCTGCCCCACGCCTTATTGCCGTTGCCGTCGTAAAAGTCTGCCTTGAGAAGAGCAACTTCGCTTTCAATATTTAAAGTTACAACGCCTGCGTCGCCAAGCTGAACTTTGAAGTAGTCGTCGTAGTCGTTAAGAGCAAGAAAGCCTGTGTACTTTTTGCCTAAGGAAAGAACATTGTTGTCGGCGTTAACAATAGTGTTGTTGCTTCCGCCCTGAGTTTCCTTGAAGGACTCGCCCGAAGGGTCAAAGGTGAGAAGAAGGTTGTAGGAACCGTACTTTTTGTTGTAGCATAATACGTCAAAATAGTAGGAGCCTGCAGTAAGCGGAACAGACTTTGTGTAGGTTTTGCCGTTGCACTTGGCATCCTCGCCCCATAATTTTGTGCCCTGAGCATCATAAATGGTAAGGGTAAAGTAGGGAACAGCACTGTTAAGTGTAATGTTGAGATTGCCTGAGTCGGACAGCTCAAAAAGATGAGTGTTTTCTTCGTCAACCTTTAAGATGTCAGCGGTAACGGGCTGACCGAAGGTAATCATTGCATTGCTTGCTTCGGTAAGGTCAAGGGCGCTTGCCGAAAAAGCACAGATAGCTGTCAATGCAACAATGGTAAGTAATAATGATAATGCTTTTTTCATTTGTAACTTCCTTTCAAAAGTGTTTTGATTAAATTACTTTACTTAATTATCATACCAAATTTTTGCATATTAGTCAAGACTTTTATAAACTAATGTGTTTCAAAAGAAAGAAAAATCAGCTTTTGTCGTTTTTTTTGAAATTGATGAATTTGTGCCTTGTTTTATGCATAACCGACAGCTTTGTGTCGGGAATATTTTTGTATAGCCTGATGATGCCCTTTTCATTGAGGCTTATAATGGTAATCATAATAATTGGAAAGATAATTACTCCAAAAAAGCCTGCAGTTTTCAGACCTGCATACATACCTATAAGAGATAAAAGAGGCGACATACCAATGTTTGCGCCTACAATTTTAGGCTCTGCAATCTGCCTGAAAACGGCAATTAAAGCATATATAATAACAAGACCCGTGCCCGTCTTTATGTCGCCCGAAATAAAGGAGAAGACAGCCCACGGCAAAAGCACCGTTCCCGTACCAAGAACGGGTATAAGGTCAACAAGACAGACAACGAGACTTGTAATAAGACTGTAGCGTATGCCGAGAACCGTGAATCCGCAAAAAAGCTGAATGAAGGTGATAAAGGTCAAAAGAACGTATGCCTTTAAAATGCGCCTTATTGTCAGCGTGAAAACACTTATGCCCTCGTCAAATGCGCATAGCATCTTCTCGCTTGCCTGAAGCCGTAAAAAGGCGACAATTTTTTGGTAGTCAAAGCCGATGTAGTAAAGGGACAGCACCGTAAAAATAATGAAAATTACGGCAGATGGAAAGAATTTTATAAAGGATACAGAAAACGACACAAGGGTGTCAAGAACCTTGTCGGAAGATTTTTCAAGAAATCCGTCAAGGGCAGAAATTATGTCACCGGTACTTACAGAGGCTGACGATGGCAGAGCTTTTGATAAAAAGGCGGTGACAGATGAAAGGGTGTCCTCCCAAAAGTCAGAAAGCACACCGCCCTCAATAAGAGCTGAAAGCGAGGTGAGCTCGCGTAAAAATCCGTAAAACAGGAAAAATATCCCAATAGAGACAAGAGCAATTACTGCCGAAGTAAACAGGGCACAGGAGATTTTTCCCGAAAGCCCCGTTTTGGAACATATAAAATTTACCGCCTTGCGTGATGCCGCTGCAATGATAAAGGCTGTGATAAAGGGAAGCATAACCCCAAGTAACAGACGTAAACAGATATAAATAACGGCAATTACCGCAAGAATGTATAAAAAAATGATAATAAACTCTTTTCTTTTCTCGGATGTTGACAATTTACCAGCCTTTCCTGACGAAAAATTTCAAAATAGTTAAAATTTTTCAATCATCTATTGATTTATTGTTTGAAATGTGTTATAATACAGCTTACAATGTGGATTTGTTCACTTTTTTTATTATGTCCTTGGTAGACAGGGTTAAACGTAAAGGAGTAAAAAAATGATAAATATTGCAATAATGGGTTTTGGCGTTGTAGGCTCGGGCGTTGCCGAAACAATTACACTTAACAGTAAGGCATTTGCCGAAAGAACGGAAGGCCTTGAGCTTAACGTAAAATATATTCTCGACCTTCGTGAGTTTCCCGACCATCCTCTGGGTGACAGAGTAGTGCACGAAATTACACCGATTTTGGAGGACAACGAGGTTTCAATTGTTGTTGAAACAATGGGCGGAACGGTACCTGCCTATGACTTTTCAAAGAAGGCACTTCTCAGTGGCAAGAGCGTTGTAACCTCCAATAAAGAGGTTGTTGCAAAGCATGGAGCAGAGCTTCAGGCAATTGCACGTGAAAAGGGCGTAAGCTACCTGTTTGAAGCAAGCGTTGGCGGCGGCATTCCTATTATCCGTCCTATGTGGCAGTGCCTTGCATCAAATCAGATAAAGTCGGTAACAGGTATTCTCAACGGCACCTGTAACTATATTCTCACCAAGATGGAAAGAGATAAGGAAGATTTTGAAACAGCTCTTAAGCAGGCACAGGAGCTGGGCTATGCCGAAAAGAATCCTGCCGCCGATGTTGAAGGTATGGATACCTGCAGAAAAATCAGTATTCTTTCTTCTCTTGCATACGGAAAGACTGTGTCAACGGACGATATTATCTGCGAAGGCATTACAAAAATCACATACGATGACCTTGTTTATGCAAGAAATAAAGGCTATAGCATAAAGCTCCTTGGACGTGCTTCAAAGGAGGATGGCAAGGTTTACGTTATTACAGCACCCTTCCTTGTCCCCGAAGAAAACGCACTTTCCTCTGTCAATGACGTGTATAACGGCATTTCAGTTGTTGGTAATGTTGTTGGCGATGTACTTTTCTGCGGAAGAGGAGCAGGAAGCCTGCCTACGGCAAGTGCTGTTATGGCAGACGTGCTTGACGTTGTAAGAGACTGCAAGAAATCAATTGGCTGGAAGGACGAAAAGGCTGATTTTCTTGGCGATATGACAGATAATGTAACGGCAAACCTTGTAAGAACAAGAGCCTGCAGCTGTATTGTAAAAGAAGTGTTTGGAGAAGTTGAAGTTTCTGAAATAAACGGCTGGAAGGTTTTCGTTACCGAAGAAATGAAAAACAGCGTGCTTCTTTCCAAAATAGAAAAGCTTGGCGAAGAAACAGTCAGAATAAGAATTATGAAGTAAGAAAATCCCACGGGTGCATATCAAAGAAGTGTCCGTGGGATTTTTAGCAATTCTGTTGTGTTTTTTGCGAGGTACATCTGCTATTATATGTGTGAGAGGACGTGACACCTGCAAAATACAGGAAAATGCATAAAGGATAATATATAAACAGTGGGGTGTAACAATTCATTTTGCTGCAACCCCTTAATTTTTAAACAAATATGAAAAAAAGACGGTAAGTTACTACCGTCTCTTTTAATTTTTTCGTGGAAAAACAAACCCACCTGTGTCAGAAGCTCTTACTTAAACTTGCGCTTACGAGCAGCTTCGGACTTCTTCTTACGCTTAACGCTGGGCTTTTCGTAATGCTCTCTCTTGCGAAGCTCTGTGAGTACACCGCTTCTTGCACACTGTCTCTTAAATCTTCTGAGCGCGCTGTCAAGAGATTCATTGTCCTTGATTTTAATTTCTGCCATAAATTTCCCCTCCCCTCGCTTTTGGCAAAGAGAATTTTTTTGTACCTTAACTATTATACAATATCAAAATGCATATGTCAAGGGTTATGCAAATAATTTTGTGAACTCTTCGTTAAATTACTTGCAAATATTGATGAAATAATACAATTATCTAACAACGATGTTAATAAGCCTTCCGGGAACCACAATTTCCTTAACGATGGTTTTGCCCTCGATAAGCTTTGCAAATCTTTCGTCAGCTTTAACTGTATTAAGAGCAGTATCTTTGTCACAATCGGCACTGAGAGAAATTGTACCTTTAAGCTTTCCGCAAATTTGAACGGCAATTTCAACAGTTGAATCAACAGTCTTGCTTTGGTCGTACTCAGGCCACTTTGCAAGTGAGCAGAAGCCGTCCTCGTGAAGCACGTTTTCCCAAACCTCTTCTGCAATGTGAGGAGCAAAGGGGCAGAGAAGACGTGTAAAGATGTTCAGCTCGTCAAGAGTGAGAGTGCCAGCATCGTTGATGTCGTTGATAAGTGACATAAGTGCGGCAATTGCCGTGTTTGCCTTAAGGTTGTCGATGTCCTCGGTAACCTTCTTGATGGTCTTGTGGAAGGAGGTTTCAAGCTTATCGGTAACACCCTTGCCCTTTGCAAGGTCGCACATAGCCGCGTATCTGTCAAGGAATCTCTTACAGCCCTTGATACCCTGACTTGACCAGGGAGCAGCCTTTTCAAAGTCGCCGATAAACATTTCATACAGACGCATGGTATCTGCACCGTATTCGTTAATGATGTCGTCGGGATTAACTACATTGCCTCTTGACTTTGACATCTTTTCGCCGTTTTCACCTAAAATCATACCGTGGCTGGTACGCTTTGCATACGGCTCGGGATTTGAAAGAATACCTTCGTCATAGAGGAACTTTGACCAGAAGCGAGAATAGAGTAGGTGAAGTGTTGTGTGCTCCATACCGCCGTTGTACCAGTCAACGGGCATCCAGTAGTTGAGAGCATCCTTGGAAGCAAGAGCTTCTGAATTATTCGGGTCACAGTATCTGAGGAAGTACCAGCTTGAGCCTGCCCATTGAGGCATTGTGTCAGTTTCTCTTTCAGCCTTTCCGCCACAGCAGGGACAGGTTGTGTTAACCCACGCATCAAGAGAAGCAAGAGGGCTTTCGCCGTCTGCACCGGGCTCATATGAGGGAACCTCAGGAAGTGTAAGGGGAAGCTGGTCCTCTGGAACAGCAACCCAGCCACACTTTTCGCAGTTAACAAGGGGAATAGGCTCGCCCCAGTAACGCTGACGGGAGAATACCCAGTCACGGAGCTTGAAGTTAACCTTCTTGTGGCCCTTGTTCTGACAAGCGAGAAATTCTGTAATCTTAACCTTAGCCTCGGCAACCTCAAGTCCGTCAAGAAAGCCTGAATTTACCATTTTGCCTGTTGCAACGTCCGTGAAGGCTTCTTCTTCGACGTTACCGCCTGCAACAACCTCGATAATGGGAAGATTAAATTTCTTTGCAAAATCCCAGTCACGTGTATCATGTGCAGGAACAGCCATAATAGCACCTGTACCGTAGGTAATAAGTACGTAGTCGGAAATAAATATGGGAATATCCTTGCCGTTTACGGGATTGATAGCACGAACACCCTTGAGTTCTACGCCTGTCTTTTCCTTCTTGTCGGCGAGCTCTGTTCTTTCAAAGTCACTCTTTTTGCTTGCTTCTACCTGATAAGCCTTGACGTCATCAAGGTTTTCAATTTTGTCAGCCCACTTTTGGATAATGGGGTGCTCAGGCGAAATAACCATATAGGTTGCGCCGAAGAGAGTGTCGGGACGGGTGGTGTAAACGGTGAGAGTATCGCCGAGCGAGGTGTCAAAATCAACCTCAGCACCTTCACTTCTGCCTATCCAGTTTGTCTGTTGAACCTTTACCCTGTCAATAAAGTCAACTAAGTTCAAATCGTCAATAAGTCTTTGTGCATACTCAGTAATTTTGAGCATCCATTGGCTCTTTTCTCGTCTGATAACCTCGCTGCCGCATCTTTCGCAAACTCCGTTTACAACTTCTTCGTTTGCAAGTACGCACTTACAGCTTGTACACCAGTTAACAGCCATCTTGGACTTGTATGCAAGACCTTTCTTAAAGAGCTGTAAGAAAATCCACTGAGTCCACTTGTAGTAGCCTTCGTCCGTAGTGTTGATTTCTCTTGACCAGTCAAAGGCAAGACCGAGGGACATAAGCTGGCTTTTGAAGCGTGCCACATTGTTTTCGGTAACAACCTTGGGGTGAATTTTGTTCTTGATAGCAAAGTTCTCTGTTGGAAGACCGAAAGCGTCCCAGCCCATAGGATAAAGAACGTTGTAGCCCTGCATTCTCTTTTTTCTTGTAACAATGTCAAGAGCTGTATAAGAACGGGGATGACCTACGTGAAGACCCTGGCCCGAAGGATAGGGGAACTCTACAAGAGCGTAGTATTTGGGAAGTGAATAGTCGTTCTTTGCGTGGAAAGCACCCTTTTCTTCCCATCTTTTTTGCCATTTGCCTTCAATGGCTTTAAAATCGTAATTCATTTGTATCCAACCTTTTTTATATAAATATTATTATTAACTTAATTATTCCTCTGTAGCTTCAAATTCAATTTCCTCGCCCTCTGCCCAAAGCTTCTCTAAGTTGTAAAAGCTTCTGGATTCGGGGTTGAAAACGTGAACTATAACGCTGTCGTAGTCAAGCAGCACCCATGTGCCCTGACCTCTGCCTTCGATTTTTGCAGGGTCAATTCCTTCAAGACCAAGCTTGTACTCAACCTCGTCGGCAAGTGCATTTACTTGCGTTCTTGATGAGCCCTGTGCAATTACAAAATAGTCTGCAAGAATTGTCTGCTTGTTTACATAAAGGATTTTTATGTCCTTGGCTTTTTTTGAATCAAGTATTGTTGCAACCTTCAGGGCAATTTCCTTTGCCTTTGCTTCGTCATGCATTACTGTCATATTTTCTGTCCTTTCGTTTTATGCCGTATCCTGTAATTAGCCGGCTGTATCGTCGACCTGCTTCTCTGTGCTGCCCGTAGTACTGCCGTTACCGTATAAAGTGCCGTTAAGCACAGCATCAAAAAGATCCGTCACAGGCTCGTTTTCATCTGAAGAAGTCTGTCCGTCGGAGCTGTTCTCGGTATCAGAAGTATTTTGGCTGTCCGAAGTATCCTTGTTTTCGCCTGAGGATTCTTCAGCACCGCTTTCATCATCTGTGCCGATATTATTGATGTCGCTGTCATCGGAGAAGGTGTCGTCGCCTCTGTCACCTTCGTCGCCGTTGCCTTCGTCTTGCGGATTTTCATCTGAAACGCCACCCTGCACACCGTTGTCGCCCTGACTTTCCCCGTCTGAAGAGGAAACCGACGGAGCAGGGGAAGCTGTTACGGGAGTACTTTCCGACTTAAGCTCAATAAGACGGAACATACTGTCGGGTAGAGGAGTGTCGTACTTGTTAAAGCTTTGGTTGACAAGGGCGGAAACATCCTTCTTTACAGCCGTGTAGTAGGAAACACGCACACCGCCTCTGTAAACGTCAACGGGAGCACCGGGAAGAGTTGTCATTGTAAAGCCTGTTGATAAATCCATATCAAGAGCCTTAAGAGCAAAATCCGATATTTCCTGTAAGGTAAGATTTGTGTAAAGATTTTCCTGAACAACAGAAAGAATTGGGCTTATTCTTGAAACTATGGATACCGAGCAAACCTTATCAAGAAAAGCGTTGATAAAGGTCTTCTGAGCATCAATTCTTGCAATGTCGCCCATAGTATAGCCTCTGAAGCGGACAAACTGCTCAGCCTTGTCACCGTCAAGATGCTGCTGGCCTTTTTTGAGATTGATGTAAAGGTCCTGAGTTGGGTCAAAGTGGTACATATCCTGAGGCACATATAATTCAACACCGCCAACGGCATCAACAATATTTCTAAATCCCGACGTGTTGACCTGTGCCTGATAGTCTATGGGGATACCGTAGCTGTAGTAAATAAGAGTTGAAAGATACTTTATACCGAAGTTACGCTGCATATTGTTAAGCAGCTCTTTCTTTTTGTCGCTGTCGCTTTCGGAAAGATACCTTGACAGCTGCTGCTGGGTAACGCCGAGATAGGAATACTCATTACTTTTGCAAAGCTTTTCAATCTGTGAAACACCCTTGCCCTTTGCTTCGCTTATAAGCCTGGTAATAGGAGTGTAGGCAAGATTTTTACCTGTAGCGTATACAGAGTTGATTTTGGCTTCGTACCCCTTTGTAAAGTTGTCGGGCGAGATGTTGCCGTTGCTGTCAATAATAAGCTTTGAATTCAGCAAAACATAGGTATCTCTGGGAATCTGAATAATGTCGATTTTTTCCTTGTCTGTGTCAAGCTTTGCAATCATGATAACGTCGGTAAGATTGCCGCCGAAATCGGTGCCCGTTGCAAGGAAGGTGTAAATGTCCTTGTGAAGAGTCCCCTGCTTGCCTCCTTCGCCCTCAAAGGTATGGTGAATGCCGTCGGAAAGGGAGGAGTCGGGGTTGTCGTTGTTTGAAAGATTGCTTCCGTAGGAAATGCTCATAAGCACGTGACGGAGAACTACCGTCTTAAAGCCGGGAGCAAATAATAAAAGACCCACAAATAAAATAATAATTGAGAGTAAAACAGTCGCTACAATGTAAGCGGTTGTGTGGTTCTTTTTGCCGTCGGATTTAAGAACATTGCTTTTTGCCGATACAGACGTCCTTTTAACAGGAGGGAGAAAGGCCTGTGTAACGGTTTTTCTTTTTCTTCGGTTTTTCGAAAATTTTTCGTCGTTTATAGAATTATTGTTGCTCTTTTTCATTGTCATATTCCTTCTGTTTACGCTTTTTGAGGTTCGATATCTGCTAGTAAGTAATTACGTGTCTTTACGGTCTGAATATGTATTAAAGAGTTTTGCTTCAAAAGATAGTCAAGTGTCAGGTCTATGGATTTTACAATGCATCCGTCAAGGACAGACAGGGGATTTTTACCATCCTGAAGCTCGCTGTAAAACTGTTCTCTCACAGCCTTGCAAGAGTCGTGAGTACGTGTAGGCTCTATATAATCAGCAAGAAAAAGGATTTTAGAAATAATGTCCATATTCTCACAGCCCAAGGTGTGGTAGAAAACAGCATTGAAAACAACATCGTTTATAGAGAACTGCTCACGGGCAAGATATGCACCTGTTTTTGAGTGAAGCAGAGCAGGGGAAAGCAGCGCTCTGTCAGACAGATCCAAGCCGAACCTTTTGCAGATTTCAAGGTGCTCGTCCATTGAAAAATGCTTTGTGATGTCGTGAAGAAGTGCAGCACAGCTTACGTCGGCAAGGTACTCTTCGTCAATGTTAGCCTTCGGGAAAATAAGCTTTGCAATATCAATTGCCTCTTTTTCCACCGAGAGGGTGTGGCTCAGCCTGTGCCCTGAAATATATTTGTGAAGACTTGCTCTGATGTCAAGAACTTTTTCCCACGGCGTGGGAATGTGACCGTACATACTTGTTTTCATAGTTCACCTGAATATAGATTACCCTTTATTATATACCTTAAAACGTCCTCAGTCAACCTGTTTTGATAATTTGTTTGAGTTTTTGTCTCAATTGCACATCTTAAATCGGTGCTTGATACAACTACTTCCTTTTGCTTTGAAATAATTGTGCGTGCTTTGTAAAGCTCATGGTACTTTTGTGCCGTCTTTTCAATTGTTTGACCTTCACCTGCGTTTCGGCACATTGTAAAAATACTGCATTTTTCCATAATGTCCTCAAAGCTTTTCCATGCTTCAAGGCTTAAGAACATATCGCTTCCCACATACATATAAAGCTCGCAGCCCGGATATTTGCACATCAACTCGTCCACCGTCAGAATTGTGTAACTCACTCCGTCTCTTGAAATTTCCATATCCGAAACTTCAACGTCATAGCCGTATTCTTCCTTTAATCTGCCAAAGCAAAGACGGCACATTTCAAGCCTTTGTAGGTCTGTAACATCGCTTTTCCTGTCCACTTTAAAGGGTGAAACCTTTGCAGGAATTATAAAAAGTGTGTCAAGATCACACTCCTCATAAAAGCACATTGCGGCGTTTAAGTGGCCGATGTGAGGAGGATTGAAGGAACCGCCCATAAATCCTATTTTCATTTCTTTGACTTGGGAAGTGTTATTTTTCTCTTGTCCTTGTCCCTTGCGGCACGGTAGAGCACAAGCTTTCTGCCTATCATCTGAACGCTTTGTGCACCTGTAGCACGGCAAATCTCCTCAGCCGCCTGTTTTACGGTGTATTCGCATGTTTCAAGAAGGCTGATTTTGATAAGCTCGCGAACCTCAAGAACATCGTCAATCTGCTTAATAAAATTTTCGTTGATGCCGCCCTTGCCAAGCTGGAAAATGGCATCAAGTGAGTTGGCCTGAGAGCGAAGATATGCTCTTTCGCTGCTTGTAAGATTTTCTATTGACATGTATGTCACCTTTCAGTTGTCAGTTGATTTTAAAGTATTCCTTTAATTTTTCGGTAAGAAGCACGCAGGCACGGTATCTGTGGCTGACGCCGTTCTTTTCGTCCTCGCTTGCTTCACCGAAGGTTTTGCACAGCTTTGTACAGTAGAATACGGGGTCGTATCCAAAGCCGTCCACACCTCTGCACTCGTTTGTGATGTGTCCCTCGCAAATTCCGTTAACGGCAAAGCTTACGCCGTCAGGGGAAGCAAAAGCCATTGAGCACACAAATCTTGCACTTCTTTCGCCTGAGGGAATTGTCTTAAGCTTGTCAAGAAGCTTGCAAATGTTAGCTTCGTCGCTTGCATTGCCGCCTGTGTCGGAGGCGTATCTTGCAGAATATATGCCCGGCTCGCCGTCAAGTGCATCAACACAAAGTCCCGAATCGTCGGCAATGGCATAAACCGAGTACTTTTCGCTTATGAATTTAGCCTTGATAAGAGCATTTTCAGAAAAGGTAGAGCCGTCCTCCACGATTTCTCCGTCAAAGCCAAGCTCGCGAAGACTTATAAACTCTATGCCGTCAATGTTGATAAGACGGGCAAGCTCCTTTATTTTGTGGTCGTTTTTTGTAGCAATTGCAATTTTCATTGTAAAGCACCCTTTGTTGTAATTTGACGCAACTTCACGGAAAAAAGTTCCTTATTCGGCAAACAGCGCACCTGTGAATTCCTTTGCATCAAACTTCTGCAAGTCCTCCATTTTTTCGCCGACGCCGATGTATTTTACGGGAATACCAAGTTCCTTCTTGACGGAAATGATAATTCCGCCCTTTGCCGTACCGTCAAGCTTTGTAAGAACTATACCCGTAATGTCGCTTGTTTTGATAAATTCCTTTGCCTGGTTTATGGCATTCTGACCCGTTACGGCATCAAGAACAAGAAGCGTTTCCTTGTCGCAGCCCGGAAGCTCTCTGTCAATAACTCTGCTGATTTTAGACAGCTCGTCCATAAGATTTTTCTTATTGTGAAGTCTTCCTGCCGTGTCAATAATAACAACGTCGCTTCCGTGACTCTTTGCATAACTGCAGGCATCAAAGACAACCGCCGCAGGGTCGCTTCCTTCGCTGTGCTTGACTATGGGAACTCCTGCTCTGCCTGCCCAGATTTCAAGCTGGTCAATAGCCGCAGCTCTGAAGGTGTCAGCTGCCGCGAGAACAACGCTTTTGCCTTCCTGCTTTAAGCAGTTTGCAATTTTTGCTATAGACGTTGTTTTGCCTACGCCGTTAACGCCGATAACAAGAATAACGGAAGGGGATGTGTCAAGCTTTAAGCCTTCGTTTTCGCCGATGGTTTCCTCGATAATAGCAATAAGCTCCTGACGTGCATCCTCAGGCTCAGTAATTCTCTTTTCCTTAATAACATCCGTGAGCTTTTCAATAATTTCCTCTGTAATGGCGTAGCCGACGTCGGAAGCAATAAGAATTTCTTCAAGCTCCTCAAGCATTTCTTCGTCAACCTTGTGAAAATGCTTGAAAATATCGTTGACCTGACCGAAAATAGTATCCTTGGTTTTCTTTAAACCCTCTTTAAGTCTGTCAAAAAATGACATAATAACATTCCTTTCAAAAGCTTTTTACAGCTTGATGCCTGTTTTCTTTTCAACGTCGTCGATGTTAACCTTAAGGAAGCTGGAAACACCTTTTTCCTGCATTGTAACACCGTACATCGTGTCGGCAACCTCCATGGTACCTCGGCGGTGGGTGATGACAATAAACTGAGTATCATTGTTTTTCTTTAAGTATGAAGCAAATCTGTTAACGTTAACGTCGTCAAGAGCCGCTTCGATTTCGTCGAAAATGTAGAAGGGCGCAGGATTTACCTTAAGAATTGAGAAGTAAAGCGCAATTGCGGTAAATGCCTGCTCTCCGCCTGAAAGAAGCGATAAATTCTTTACCATTTTTCCTGGAGGCTGAATGTTGATTTCAATGCCCGATTCAAGAACATTTTCGGGGTCGGTAATAACAATGTCGGCATTGCCTCCGCCGAAAAGGTCGGCAAAGACAATTTTGAACTGCGCATTGATGTCGTTAACTGCCTTTACAAACATTGTCTTCATATCGCTCTCAAGGCGCTTGATGATAGATTCAAGACTCTTCTTTGAATCTTCAAGGTCACTTATCTGCTTTGACATAAAGTCGTAGCGTTCTTTGGTTTCCTTGAATTCTTCAACTGCATTTACGTTGATGTGACCGAGGGCCTTAATTTTGTTCTTGACAGTAGATAATTCCTGTGCGCTTTCCTTGGTGGGAGCAGGGTAATTGAGAGAAGCTGCCTCACTGAAGGAAAGTGTGTATTCTTCCCACAGCTTTGCGGTGAGATTGTCATACTCGGCTCTGCAGTTTTCCAAGGTTGACGCAAGCTTTGTCATTTCTTCAAAGAAGATTTCCTTGTCCTTTTGAAGACCCTTCTGGTTTTCACGCTTGCGGTTCATATCCGTTTCAACGTTCTGGGTAAGCTCTATAAATTCTTCAAGCTCTTTTCTGCAGGCAGAAAGCTTTTCTTCAGCCGCCTTGATGTTTTCTTCGCTCTGCTCAATGTCGACCGTAATGCCGCGTAACAGCTCGCCAATCTGAATAAGCTCGCCACGCAAAGCCTCGGTTCTTCTTACGTTGTCTGCAATTTGAAGCCTTAGGGATGAAACAGACGCATTTGCCGACTGTACATCCTTTTCGCAGGAAAGAATGGAAAGACGTGTGTAATTGACATATTCGCCTGCTTCTCTTTCGGTGTTGTCCGCTTCGTCAAGCTTTGAAGTAAGCTCTGCTTCCTGCTTTGTAAGAGCCTCAAGGTGGTCTTCCTCGGCTTTTCTTTTTGCTGTGATAAGACTGAGTCTTTCCTTGATTTTGTCGCTGTCAAATTCGTCAAGCTGAAGGTGCATATTCTTAAGTCTCTGACTGCACGCTTCAATGTGCTCGGTGTGAAGCTTGATGTCGTTTTCGCTTCTGTAAAGACCGCTGTCGGCATTGGAAAGGTCGTTCTTCAAGCCTTCAATGTAATCGATGGCACTCTGACATTCTTCCTCATTTTCCTTCATATCGGCCTTTAACTGCTTCATTTTTGCACCGAGAGTGCTGATGGACTCGTCAAGTGCGGCAATGTCGGCGTTTCTCGACATAACACCTGTTCTTGAGGCAGATGAACCGCCCGTGTATGAACCGCCCGAGTTTATAAGCTGACCGTCAAGGGTGACGATTCTGAATCTGTATGAATACATTTTTGCAATAGCCGAGCCGTTGTCAATGTCGTCAACAACAACCGTTCTGCCAAGAAGATTTTCAGCAATAACTCTGTATTTCTCTTCAAAGGAAACAAGATCGCACGCAATGCCGATGTAGCCCTTTTCACGGGTAAGACCCGACTCGTTTACAACCTTGCCGCTCATTGATGTAAGGGGAAGGAAGGTGGCGCGTCCACCATTTGTTTTCTTTAAGAAGCGAATGGCATCCTTTGCACTCTCTTCGTTTTCAACTACAATGTTGGAAACCGATGCACCCAGAGCCGTTTCAATAGCCGTAACATATTCACCCGAAACGCCCAGAATTCTTGAAACTGGACCGCATATGCCGTGAAGCGACGGCTCGTTCATAACCGCCTTTACGCTTCCGGGATAGCCTTCAAGCATCTTGTCCATTCTGTCAAGAACTTCTCTGCGGTGGCTGTCGGCGGCATACTGCGCTTCAAGCTGATTTTTGAGAGCGAGATATTCTTCACGCTTTGAGGCAAGTACCTTCAAGGACTCCTGTTCTTCCTTAATTTCGGTAAGTAGCTGCTCCTTTTCTGCCTTAAAATCCTGCTTGCGCTGTTGGGCGCCTTCAAGAGCTTTGTAAGCACCTTCAAGCTCCTCGTCCGCTTTTTTGATTTCACCTGAGAGGAACTCTTTTCTTTCGGCTTCGGATTTTTCACTTGTCTGCTCTGCTGCTTCCTCGATTTTAAGAGTGGTGAGAGCCTCGTTTGATTTTCTTATTTCGTCCTGCTTTGAAGATAATTCTTCCTCGGCAACAGTAACGTTTTCGGCACTCTTTTGGTGTGCATTTTCTGCATTAACAAGCTCATTTTTTGCTTTTTCAAGATTTTCTTCTGCCGTCTTTACACCGTTTTCGGCATCAAGAAGGTTTTTCTTCAGTCCTTCAAGCTCGCTGCCCGAAAGAAGTGAAATTTCGGCATTTATCTGAGCCTTTCTCTCGTTGTGGTGGGAAATGTCGTTGCCTGCAAGAGAACGCAGATTTTCAAGCCTGTTCTTTTCACCTTCGATTTCGGCAATTTCCTCACGCTTGCTTTCAGCTTTTTGAGAGGCAAACATCTTTTTGTTGAAAAGGCCCTCGATAGCCGAGTCAAGAAGGGTGATTTCGTTGTCGGTGTCCTCGTAGTTTTTCTTTGCAACCTGGTGCTTGTTCTCTAAGTTTTTTGACTTGTCAGACGCCGAAACTATCCTGTCAAGCCAGATTGAAACCTCAAGCTCCTTTTTTCTGTCGGACAGAACAAGGTACTTTTTTGCGTTTTCGGCATCCTTTTCAAGAGGAGCAAGACGTGATTCGATTTCACTTGCAATGTCATTAAGACGGATAAGGTTGGTATCCGTTTCGTTGAGCTTCTTTTCTGTTTCGTTCTTTCTGTAGCGGAACTTTGAAATACCTGCAGCTTCCTCAAAAATGTGACGTCTTTCATCGCTTTTCTGAGAAAGAACCTCTGCAATTTTACCCTGTCCCACAACAGAATATCCCTCACGTCCTATACCTGTGTTGAGGAATAATTCATATATGTCTTTAAGTCTTGACGGCTTGTCGTTGATTTTGTATTCGCTGTCGCCACTTCTGTAATATTTACGCGTAATCTTGACCTCGTCCGTGTCGCTGGGTAAAACTCTGTCGCTGTTGTCAACAATAATTGAAACCTCGCAGAAGCCTGTCTGGGTACGCTTTGCGGTGCCAGCAAAAATAACGTCCTCCATTTTTGAGCCACGAAGGGATTTGGGCGACATTTCGCCGAGAACCCATCTTACGGCATCCGAAACGTTGGACTTTCCGCTGCCGTTGGGGCCTACGACGGCAGTAACGCCTTTTTCAAAGTCAAGTCTTGTTTTGTCGGGGAATGATTTGAAGCCTCTTACTTCAAGAGCTTTTAAGTACAATTTGTTTTCCTCCGTCTGTTAAATTTGCCTTTATCTTAAATAAATGTTTAATGCGTTTTTTTCAATATCTGAACAGGGAATTATTTCAAAACCCGAAAGCTCAGTTTTTTCTAAAAGCCTTTGTATTTTTTCCCTGTTGCACCTTTTCTGTCCCGTAACCTTGGATATGTCCGATATGTTACATTCAATAATAAGTGTCTTTCCTTTTATGCCGTACTTTGCCTCAAAGATGCATCTTTCCGCTTCTTTGCAAATGCGCCTGTAAACGTGAAGATTCATAACAAGCTCGCCCATTGCAGGGTGGTTTGCACCTGCATAAATTTCCTTTTCGTTAGAAAGATTTTCGCTGCTCTGAAGACCTATTCTCAGGACATTTACGTTGTTTTGGTAAAGCACCTCGTAAACATCACAGCATCTTTCAACTGCATCTTCTATGGTTAAGGGCGTATAAGTACCGCTTTGTGCCATATTGCAAAGCTCTGTTTTTCGGAACACAACACAGGGGTAAATTCTTGCTTCGTCACAGCCGAGCTCTGCAATTTTTTTTGCTGTGTAAACCTCGTCATCACCGGTGGAATGGGGAAGACCCACCATCATTTGACCGCCAAGGTGAAAGCCATACTCTTTTATAAGACGGCAGGCGTTTTGGGTGTCGTGTACTGTGTGACCTCGCTTGCAGGCATCAAGAACGCTTTGCTTCATTGACTGTATACCAAGCTCAATATGTGTTACGCCGTAGCTTTGCAGAATTGAAAGAATATCTTCGTCAATGTAATCGGGACGTGTTGAAAGTCGTATAGAGCTTACACTGCCTTTTTTTACATAATCATAGGCAACCGAGCAAAGATAAGTCATCCTCTCCTTGCCGATGCCCGTAAATGAGCCGCCGAAAAAGGCAATTTCAACCTCGGTGCCGTCTTCGATTGTGGATAAAGCCTTTTCAATAAGCCCCGAAACCTTGCTGTCGTCGTGAGCACTTACGCCGGTAATTGTTCTTTGATTGCAGAAAACACATTCGTTTCTGCAGCCCTCGTGGGGGATAAAAATGGGAATATTTACGTGTCTTGCCATTACTTATCACTGATTTTGCCAAAGAGAATAAGAGCTTCTTTTGCGGCTGATTGCTCGGCATCACGCTTGGATTTTCCGCTTCCCTTGCCGATGACGTTGTTGTTGAGCAAAACGTGGTAGTCAAACATTTTTGCGTGAGAAGGACCGCTTTCACCCACCATTATGTATTCCAAAATATCGCCCTTGTTCTGCTGAACAAATTTCTGAAGAAGGGTTTTGTAATCCTCGCCGCCGCCTGATTTCATAAGCTTTTCGGCAGCCTCGGCAAGATAGGGAAGTACAAATTTTCTTGCATTTGCAAAGCCTCCGTCAAGATAAATTGCCGCAAGAAGAGCTTCAAAGGCATCAGAAACAACGCTTTTTCTCTGTCTTCCGCCTGTTGCTTCTTCACCGTGACCAAGCTTTAGGAAGCTTCCGAGGTCAATTTTCTGAGCATAGTCGTATAAAGCGTTTTCACATACAATTCCAGCCCTAATTTTAGTCAGATCACCTTCAAAAAGGGTGCTGTTTCCCTTAAAGAGATATACACTTGCAATAAGGGATAAAACGGAGTCTCCCAAAAATTCGAGACGCTCGTTGTACATTACTTCAACGCCCTTTGCTTTAAGCTCGTTGGCATATGAGGAATGAGTGAGAGCCGTGCTGAGCAGACACTTGTCGCTGAACTCGTAGTTTATTCTTTCTTCAAGTAAAGAAATGTTTTGCTGCATCTGATAATGCACCTTTCTTTAAATAATTATTCCTTGTTTTCGCTTTTTGCCGATAGGGATGCAATGTAGTCAATCATACCTGACTGTGCATAACGCTTTGCCTGACCTATGCAAACGGCAATGCTTACGTGGTTTGATGAACCGTGAGCTTTGATGACGGGCTTTGCAATTCCTAAGAAAGGAGCACCGCCGTAGATAGAGTAATCCATTTCAGCCTGCAATGCCTTTACGCTGCCTTTAGCAAAAAGGTATGCGATTTTAGAAAAAATGTTGCGGTAAAAAATCTTTTTAAGACAGGTCTTTACAAACTTTCCGCCGCCCTCAACCATTTTGAGAACGATGTTTCCCGTAAATCCGTCGCAAACAAGCACGTCGCAGGGACCTTCAAAAATTTCTCTGCCCTCAACATTGCCTCTGAAGTTGATTTCGTCAAGGCTTTTTAGCTGTTGATAAACTTGCTTCTGAAGCTCTGTGCCCTTACATTCTTCCTCACCGTTGTTGATAAGTCCCACCTTCGGGTTTTCAATACCCATAACCTTGTTCATATAAATGCTTCCCATTCTTGCAAACATAACAAGGTCCTCAGGACTGCAAAGTACGTTTGCACCTGAGTCTGCAATTAACGCAGGAGAGCCTACGGGGATAATTGCACCGAGAGCAGGACGTCTTACACCCTTTATTCTGCGGATAATAAGAGTAGAGCCTGTAAAGAGAGCGCCTGTGTTTCCTGCACATACAACAGCATCGCCATTGCCTTCTTTAAGAAGCTTTAAGGCAACTGCCATTGACGACTCGCTTTTTTCCTTTGTCACAACGTTCGGGTCGTCAGTCATAAGAATGTTTTCGCCTGTGTTTTCAATTATTTCGTGTCCTTCAAGACTCATAGAGCATTTCTTTGCCGATTTTTCAATTTCGGACTTCGTGCCTACAAGTACCAAGGTTACATTTTCCTTTGCCGCACCTTCAAGTGCACCTTTTACTATTTCGTCGGGAGCGTTGTCACCGCTCATGCAATCAACAATAATTCTCATTGTTATTTCCTTTCAGCATAATTTGCCTTTAATCAGTTGTCGCCTGTTTCCTTACATTCAACCTTGTAGGAACATTCCTTGTTGCAGCAAACGGTAAGATTTTTGCCTCGCTTCTGAAGAAGCATACTGCCGCAATGAGGACATTTTTCGTTGGTAGGAGTATCGCATGAGGTAAATTTGCAGTCGGGATAGGAGGAACAGCTGTAGAAAACAGTTCTGTTTCTGCCGCGTCTTATAACGATTTTTGAGCCGCAAAGAGGGCAGGAGACGTCAAGCTCCTTGTTTATGGGCTTTGTACCCTTGCATTCGGGATACTTTGAGCAGGCGTAGAAGGAGCCATATCTGCTCTTTTTGATAACCATACTACTGCCGCAAACATCGCACTTGATGTCGTCGGGAGCAGGAGTGGGAGCATTCTGCTGTTCTTTTTCGGCAATGGCATTGCCGTCCTTGTCAAGAGGCTTTGTGTTTTTGCAGGCAGGGTAGGCAGGACAGGCGGCAAATTTGCCAAAACGTCCGCTTTTTACTACCATAGTGCTTCCGCACTTCTCGCAGATTATGTCTGTTTCGATAACGGGAAGCTTGTAGCTCTTGTTCTTAACGGTGTCCTCAGCCTTTTCCATTTCCTTTTCAAAGTCGTCGTAAAACTCTTTGAGAACGTCGAGAAGAAGCTTGTCGCCACTTTCAATTTCGTCAAGACTCGTTTCCATATTTGCCGTGAAGTTGTAGTCTGTAATGTCGGGGAAATTGTCCTCCATAAGACTGTTTGTAGCTTCACCGAGAGGCGTGGGAACAAGAGCCTTTGCAGCTCTTTCAACGTAGCCACGCTGAATAATTGTCGTAATTGTGGGAGTATAAGTGCTGGGACGTCCGATGCCCTTTTCTTCAAGAGCCTTGATAAGAGAGGCTTCGGTAAATCTTGCGGGAGGCTGAGTAAAATGCTGTTCGGGAGTTATTGCGCTTCCTTTAAGATGCTCGCCCTCGTAGGTGAAGGGAAGAAATTCGTTTTCGTTGTCGTCGTGTGCTTCATCGTCCTTTGTTTCTTCATAAACGGACATAAAGCCGGGGAACCTGAGAACACTTCCCGTTGAACGGAAAAGCTTATTTTCGCAAATCGAGTCTATAGTTACCGTGTCTATAACGGCAGAGGACATCTGACTTGAAAGAAAACGATCCCAGATAAGCTTGTAAAGCTTGTATTGGTCGTTGGAAAGATAAGCACGTATGGATTTTGGCGGATACTCCATATAGGAAGGACGAATGGCTTCGTGTGCATCCTGCGCACCGCTTCTTGTTTTGTAAATACGTCTTTGCTTTGGATAGTATTCCGAACCGAAGTTGTCAACGATGTACTGTCTTGCACTTTCTGCGGCGATGTCGGAAATACGGAGTGAGTCAGTTCGCATATATGAAATAATACCGTGAGAACCCTTGTCGCCCAGCTGAACACCTTCGTACAGCTCCTGAGCCGTCTTCATTGTTTTAGCTGAAGCGAAGCCGAGACGCTTGTAGGCTTCCTGCTGAAGTGTTGAGGTAGTAAAGGGAGGCGCGGGATTTTTGATGCGCTGAGAGTTCTTCATACTCTTTACAACAAAATCCTTGCCTTCAATTGAACTTAGTACGCTGTCGGTGTCAGCCTTGTTTTTAAGCTCTTTTTTCTTGTCGCCGTCGCCGTAGTAGTAACCCTTGAACTTTTTGCCGTCGGTGGTTTCAAGAGTAACCTCAATTGACCAGTATTCCTTGGGCTTGAAGGCTCTTATTTCGTTTTCTCTGTCAACAATCATCTTTGTCGCAACAGACTGAACACGTCCTGCCGAAAGACCGCTTTTGATGTTCTTCCACAGTACGGGGCTCAATTTGTAACCCACAATTCTGTCAAGAATACGTCTTGCCTGCTGAGCATCAACAAGATTCATATCTATTTTGCTTGAGTTTTTAATTGCCTCCTTGACACAGGGCTTTGTGATTTCATTGAATTTCACACGCTTGATTTTGTCTGTGTCAATACCAAGAACCGTTGCAAGATGCCATGCAATGGCTTCACCCTCACGGTCAGGGTCCGTTGCGAGAAATACGGAGTCGGCGCTTTTTGCTTCAGCCTTAAGCTCCTTAATTAAATCGCCCTTGCCTCTGATGTTGATGTACTTGGGCAAAAAGCCGTTGTCAACGTCAACACCGAGAGTGCTTTTGGGAAGGTCTCTGACATGGCCCTTAGAGGCTGTGACCTTGTAATTTTTTCCTAAATAGCCTTTTATTGTCTTAGCCTTTGCAGGAGACTCAACTATAACAAGATTTGCCAAAATAGTTCCTCTTTCCGACGTAAAACGTCATTTGATATATGTAAAGTAAATTGTTTACTGAAAATAGGTTTTGAATCGACCGCCGGGAAGTGCCGTTACAAGACCGTAGATTTCAAGGAGTGTCAGCACCGATAAAACCTGCTCGATTTTAATTCCGCATTTGGAAATTTCGTCGGCGGTAAGCGCACCTCTTGACGAAAGCAACTCAAATACCTGTCTTTCCGTTACAGATAAAACCGATAAATCGGGCTCAACAGCGGAAGAAGGCTGATTTGCAGGCTCCTGAACAGGCTTTTTTGCTTCGGGAGCAGGTGAGACGCTTTCCTTTTGTACTTTCTCTGCTTTGTACACGGGCACATTGACTTTTTCACGTGATGCTTCAGACTTCGTTTCGTCCTTAACCTCAGGCTTGACCTCAGCCTTGACTTCCGCCTTGATTTCAGTTTTCGCCTGTGAATTGATTTCGCCGTGAGGTGTAGATGAAGCCTTGCTGCCGTAGCTGTTTACAAAACGCCTGTTGACAGGCTTGTCGGGGTCGGTGCCCTTTTTGAAATACTGATTTACAAGACTGTCAAGCTTGTCCTTGGAAGGAGCGTTTTTGTTTGCAAGGTTTATTCTGTGAGGGAATTGCATTGAATATTCCGAAAGAATGTCGTCGGCGACGGTAAATACCGATGCACCGTTTTTGATAAGCTCCAAAGGACCCGAATAGGATTTGTCATAAGGCTTTCCGGGAACGGCAAAAAGCCGTCTTCCCTGCATAAGTGCGTGCTCGGCGGAAATCATTGCACCGCTTTTGCGATCCGCTTCAAAAATGCAGGTAGCTATTGATAAAGCACTTATAACTCTGTTTCTTACGGGAAAATGCCACGCATCAGGCTTTGAAAAGGGTGGAAATTCCGTAAGTATAAGACCTGTCGCGTTAAGCCTTGTAAAAAGCTGCTTGTTTGCGGCGGGATAAATTGTATCAATTCCGCAGCCGAGAACACCGATGCAGTAGCCGTTGGCATCAAGTCCTCCCGAAATGCAGGCTCCGTCAATGCCAAGAGCAAGGCCGTTTACAATTACCGCACCCTTGCTTGCCGCATCAAAGGCAGCTTCGTAAGCAAGACGAAAGCCTCGCTCCGAGCAGGAACGTGTTCCCACCATAGTGATGCAGGGGTAGTCGTCAAGAAGATTTAATCTTCCTTTGTAGTAAAACAACGGCGGAGGATTGTCAATTATTTTTACACGCTCGGGGAACAACGGGTCGTCAAAGCAGAATAGACTGATGTTTTCAGATTTGCAGAATCTGTAGTAGGACTGAGCCGTTGTCAGATCCTTGTTGCAAAGCGCCATAATATCTGCTTTCGGAAGGTCAAGCCCCTCGTAATCCTCACGCTGTGCTTTGTATATGTCAAAAATGGAATCAAAGTGATATAACAGCTTTTTGGGAGTAGCAGAGCCGGGCTTGAAGGCGTTTGAAAGCCAGATAAAGTATAAAAGTCTTTCGTCCATTTTTCACACCCCCGAAGAATTTTGTGTATTTAAGGAAATGAGCTTGCTTTTGTTCATTTCCCACAGCACCACCGAGCACGCCGTTGCCGCATTTAAGGACTCGGCACCGCGGAGCATAGGAATAATAATGCTGTGCCGGCATAAATCAAGTGTTTCCTGCTTTATGCCATTTCCTTCATTTCCTATGATAATGCTGTCGCCTTCCTTGAACTCAAATTTGCCAAGCAGCTTTGACGATTTTGAAAGAGCCGTACATATGACACGGTTTCCGTATTGCTGCTGTAAACGGATAAATGAGTCAAGACTGTCATAAACATAAAACCTTGTTTTGAAAATAATTCCCATAGCCGCACGTAAAACCTTGGTGTTGTAAACGTCGGCACAGGCACGTGTAAGTACAATTTTGTCAGTACCCAAGGAATAGGCACATCGAAAAATTGCACCGATGTTAAGGGGATTCTGTACGTCTTCAAGTATTAAGAAAGAGCCGTGACGCAATTCATCC
The DNA here is from genome assembly GCA_045646465.1 of Eubacteriales bacterium. Classification (GTDB taxonomy): domain Bacteria; phylum Bacillota; class Clostridia; order Oscillospirales; family CAG-382; genus UMGS1387. The sequence continues at coordinate 24,482 of JAZRKT010000143.1, forward strand.
TCGGTAAAGGGTAATCGCTCTGGCATTTGTACAATTGCGAAAATGCCCTGAGGAGCTTCCTCCTGCGTAAGCTTTGCAAAAACCTCGTCGGTGACAAGATAGTTTTCCTTAGCCTTTGCACTTTCAAGAAGGGAAGAATACTTTTCAAGGGCTTTTTGCGTAAAGAAAATACTTGTTACGGTAAGACCGCTTAAAAGCACCTCACCTAATAGCTTTGAGCCTTCCGTAAAGAATAGCTTTTCTCTGTCCCTGTGCTTTTTGTCGCAAAGCTTTGAAGCATATATGATTTTTTCGTTTTTTCTTGAAGAAATACTTGCGTATTCCATACTTTTAAAATCACCCTTAATATAATGTAAGAATTTTTGTATATAATTAGGCATAATACTACAGCATACAATCCCCTATATTTTATACTTAAATAAAATTTATTTCAACAAGTATTTATGAATAAAAAAGTGAAAGTTAAGATATTTTGTGACCTCATTATGAATTTACGGTTAAAAACAACCTTCAATATATGTATTAAGCATATTAACAATGAATTAACACTAAAGGCTTGTAAAAGCATAAGTTGATGTGGTATAATAAAAAAATAAGGAGGCGGCAGTATGACGGATAAAAAATTCGGCGTAATAATTCCTGCAGGGGGAAGCGGAAGCAGAATGGGCGGCGTGTATAAACCCCTTGAAAAGCTGTGCGAAAAGGAATTGCTCGCCTATAGCCTTGAGGTTTTTGAAAAATGCGAGGAAGTGCTGTTTGTCGTAATCTCGGCGCGAGAGGATAAAATTGAAGAAATAAGCCTTCTTTGCCAAAGGTATGGCTTCAGTAAGGTAAAGCAAATCGTAAAGGGCGGTGTCGACAGACAGACAAGCGTAAAAAATGCTTTTCTCACGTCTCACTTTGATGACGAAAATGTCGGCTATGTTGCAATTCACGATGCTGCGCGTCCCTTGCTTACACAAAAGGATGCACAGAAGGTTTTCGTGTTGGCACAGGAAAAGGGCAACGGCGTATGTGCCGGACGTGTCCGCGATACTCTTATGAAAACCGATGCAAACGCAGTTGCTTCAAAAGTTGTTGACCGAGAAAATATATGGCAGATACAGACACCACAGGTTTTTGAAAAGGGTCTTTATAAGGCTGCTCTTGAAAAGGCAGAAAAAAACGGCTTTACGGCAACGGACGACAGCTCCCTGATTCTTAATATGGGAAAAGAAGTGTATCTTTGCGAAACACCCTCCCATAATTTTAAAATAACCTACAGCGAGGATATGACACTTGCAAAAGCCCTTATAAATTACGAAAGGCAGAATAGAAAATTATGAGAATAGGACACGGCTATGACGTACACAGACTTGTACCTGAAAGAAAGCTTATACTTGCAGGCGTTGAAATAGAACACGAAAGAGGACTTCTGGGTCATTCCGACGCAGATGTTCTGACACACGCACTTATGGATGCGTTGCTTGGGGCTGCGTCACTTGGCGATATCGGACTTCATTTTCCCGACAGCGATGCAAAATATAAAGGCATCTCAAGTATACTTCTTTTAAAGGAAGTAAAGAAAAAGGTTGAGCAAAAGGGTTACACTCTTTCAAATGCTGATATTACCGTTATCGCACAGGCACCGAAAATGCGACCATATATTGATAAAATGACAGAGAATATTGCAGATGCACTGCAATGTGATAAAGACTGCATAAACATCAAAGCCACAACCGAAGAAAAGCTGGGCTTTACAGGACGTAAGGAAGGCATAAGCGCCCACGCAGTTGTACTTTTGTGCAAAAAGGAAAGTGTGTAAGTGAAAAAGACAAAGAAAAAAAGAAGCTTTATACAAACTCTCAAAAACGAAATAAAAAAGAATAAAACAACCTTCGCCGTGTATGTGATACTGAGACTTATTGTAATAGGGGCAATAGTGCTGTCGGTGCTGAGGGGAAGATTTGAAAATGTGTTTACCTGCGGCTTTGCACTTGTGCTGTTTCTGGTACCGTCATTTTTCAAAACCAATCTTGGTATCGAGCTTCCCGATGTGCTTGAAATTATAGTAATGCTGTTTATATTTTCGGCGATGATTCTCGGCGAAATAGGCTGTTATTACGTAAAAGTGCCCATTTGGGACACCATACTTCACACCGTGAACGGCTTTCTGTGTGCGGCTGTCGGCTTTTCCCTTGTGGATATTTTAAACAGAAATAACCGCTTCAAGTTTAATCTTTCGCCGCTGTACCTGTCAATTGTGGCGTTTTGCTTTTCAATGACAATAGGTGTGCTGTGGGAAATGTTTGAGTTTTCGGCTGATGTGTTTTTTTCTACCGATATGCAAAAGGATTTTGTAATAAATAAAATATCCTCCGTCGCCCTGGATGAAACCCTTTCAAATAAGCCTGTGATTGTGGATGGCATTGCGTCTGTTTCGGTAAACGGAAAGGATTTGGGGATTGGAGGCTATCTTGATATAGGACTTATTGACACAATGAAGGACGTGATAGTCAATTTTTTAGGTGCGGTTGTGTTCAGCATTATAGGCTTTTTTTACGTTAAAAGCAGAGGTAAAAATAAATTTGTAAAAAAATTTATTCCTTATGTTGAGCAAATGGATTTGTCGGATACAAATAATATAACGGAGTAATTCAGATGGGTATACTTGACAGATTTTTCAAAGGAAAAAAAGAAATATCAAAGGTTGTTGAAGCAGAGCTTGAAAAGGATGAAGCAAGCACTAAAGCACCTTCGGATGAGCTTATAGGCACTGCAAATGCCGATATGATAAGAGCTGAGGCGAAGCAGTATCTTCCGGGGGACATTGTGAGCCTTTATTCGCACAGACAGATGTTAAAAAACGTCATTTCCTCTCTTGGCTTTTCGGAAACTCTCATCGAAGAAATGGAAAAGGTTTTTACAAAGGTTAAGACGGGTGAGTTTACTCTTTTACAAAGCTCGGCGGTAGTAGCAAATAACATCAATAAGATAATAGAAAGCAGCGATACGTCCGATGCCGAGAGAAGGTTGTGTGAGGGAGATAGGTGTAATCTTCTTAAAACGTGGGTGGTGCTTGACTATTATGCTTCCACTCTTAAAAGCGAGTTCGGACAGGGAATTAGAAGGACGCGTGACAGACTTTCGGCGTGTATTGTTGAAAAAGGCCTTGCTGATGAGAGTACGTCATTGCAAAAGGAAATATATGACCTTGAAAAGATGTGCTCCGAGCTTCGGAAAATACATGATAAGGCAGACGAGCTGAAGAAAAAAAGACAGCAGCTTTCAAAGCTTTTGCTCCAAAAAGACGGACTGTTTGTGCTGTATGACGAGGACTTCAATGCTTCATTTCCATTTGTCGCCCTTGACGGCAGAATGGAGGTGTGCACACGTTACGAAACGGCGGTATCCCTGAAAAAGCACTATGAAATCGAGCATATGGGACATATTACCGTAAAACGCCTTGAAAACAGCGACTTTGAAAAAATGCTCCGAGCAATGAGTCATATGGGAATTGGGCTGTCAAGACTTGATAACGGTATAAGCCCATGCGATATTGTGTCTTCGGAGGTTACCGAATGTAAGGAAGAAAACCTTGTTGAACGCTTTAATTGCGGACTTCGTGGAATGTTCCTACGCAGTCTTCAGTATGACAGACGCCTTTCGGGGACGGGAGGCGAAATCAAGGGCACACCCAAGGAAAAGGCAATGCTTGAAGCACTTCTGACTTCACGCTTTAACGGCTATCGTGAGTTTGGAAATTCAATCTGCTACGTTTTTGCAAATCCTCCCTATGAAAAAGGGACAACGCTGTACTCTAAAAACGCTCTTGACAGGGCAAAAAAGCTGTGCAGTGCGATAAAGCTTGACGAAAGCAGTCTTATATCGCCCCTTGATACAAGGTATGATACATATAAGGGTGGTATGAATTTCAGAGTAACACGCAAAAGCGAAAACGACGCAATGGAGAATAGCCTGATATGCGTGTTTACCTCACGTTACGAGGCTGAAAAGGCAAGACTTCACTTTGAAAAGTATGGCTGTAACGATAGCGTAGTTGCGGTGACCTATGAAGAAATTGCAAGTCAGGTTTCGGGCTGTGCAGGCATCAAAGTGGATATGTCCTCCTATGGTCTTGAAATAAGGAAAAAGGAATTTGACGAAATCAAAAAGTGGAGAGGCGTCAAGGGTAGAATTGCCGTTAACCTCAAGAAAAAAGAGGATGCCGAAGATAAAGCTCCTTTAGAGCCCGAGAACACTAAATAGAGTAATATAAAACGGCTGTCTTTATCGTGACAGTCGTTGATTTATGTTGAGTAGTACATTTTTCAGATAGTTTTATATAATGCAGATATGTTTAGGATAGCCGTCACGACAACCGTAAATCAAAGTGTTGGCTCTGGTGAGCATAGCCAATTGATTCAAGATGTTTTATCGAAATAAGCTGACCTACATGGCTTTTAGTCATTTTTGCTCTTAATTGAAAAAAGCACTTGACATTACCTGAAAAATGTGTTAAAATCATTGCATAATCAAGGCTGACACAACTGACGGAAGCGGAATACCGCAAGGAAGTGCCGGCAATAACACTATGTCGACCGTCTGGGCAGCTTCTATAATATGGAGCTGCCTTGTTTTTTTCGGTCAGAAAGAAAGGATTTGTATTATGGGAAACTACAACACAAACAGCATTGCTGAGCTTCTCTCAACCAACGCTTACCCTGGCAGAGGTATTATCATCGGAAAATCTGCCGACGGCAAGAAGGCTATGATTGCCTACTTCATTATGGGCAGAAGCGAAAACAGCCGTAACAGAATTTTCGAGCGTTATGAGGGCGGAATGAGAACAAAGGCATTTGACGAATCTAAGCTTTCCGACCCCAGCCTTATTATTTACAATCCTTACCTCAGCCTGCCCTGTAGTGATATTATCACCAACGGCGACCAGACAGACACAATTTACAATTATGTAAAGGAAAACGGCGACGACGGCTATTCCTTTGAAAAGGCTCTGACAACAAGAGAATTTGAGCCTGATGCACCTAACTTTACCCCCAGAATTTCAGGTATGCTTTACTACGGCGAAGGTGCTTTCAAATATAAGATGTCCATTCTCAAGAGTGCCGACGGTGATGACAGTGTTTGCAACCGCTTCACATTCTCATACACACCAAGAGCAGGTCACGGACACTTTATTCACACCTACGAGCACGATGGCAACCCCATTCCTTCTTTTGTAGGAGAGCCTGAAAAGGTTGTTCTTCCCAACACCGCAAAAGAGCTGGCAGATGTTGTATGGACAAACCTCAATGAGGACAACAAGGTTTCTCTATTTGTAAGAGTGGTTGATCTTGCGACAAAGGAAGCTGAAGAAATCATTATAAACAAAAACAAGTAATTATAGCAGTAATAGAGAGGTAATAGAAAATGAAAGAATTTGAACTTAAATATGGCTGTAACCCCAATCAGAAGCCTTCAAAGATTTATATGGCAGACGGAAGCGAGCTTCCTATTGAAATTCTCAACGGCAGACCCGGATACATTAACTTTCTTGATGCCTTCAATTCCTATCAGCTTGTACGTGAATTAAAGGATGCCTTCGGAATTCCCGCAGCAGCTTCCTTCAAGCACGTAAGCCCTGCAGGCGCAGCACTCGGTCTTCCTCTTTCGGAGAAGCTTAAGAAGGCAGTTTTCGCAGACGATATAGAAGGACTTGACGAATCACCCCTTGCCTGTGCATATGCAAGAGCAAGAGGTACCGACAGAATGTGCTCCTTCGGCGACTGGGTAGCTCTCAGTGACATCTGTGATAAGACAACGGCACTTCTTCTTAAGCGCGAGGTATCCGACGGTGTTATTGCTCCCGGCTATACCGATGAGGCTCTTGAAATTCTTAAGACCAAGAAAAAGGGCGGCTACAACATAGTTAAGATCGATCCCACATATGTTCGCGAAGCGCAGGAAACAAAGCAGGTTTACGGTATTACCTTTGAACAGGGCAGAAATAACTTCGTTATCAACAAGGAGCTTCTCAGCAACGTTGTAACAGCAAATAAGAATCTTCCCGACGAAGCAATCCGCGACCTTATCGTTGCACTTATTACTCTTAAGTATACACAGTCCAACTCCGTTTGTTATGCAGTTGACGGACAGGCTATCGGCGTAGGCGCAGGTCAGCAGTCAAGAATTCATTGCACACGCCTTGCAGGTACAAAGGCTGATACCTGGCAGCTCCGTCAGCACGATAAGGTGCTGGGTCTTCCTTTCCTTGATACTCTCGGCAGAGCAGACCGTGATAACGTTATCGACGGCTATATCAATAAGAACGAAGAAGACGTTTGCGCAGATGGTATCTGGCAGAAGTATTTTAAGACAAAACCTGAGCCTCTTACAGATGCAGAAGCTAAGGAATACCTTGCTTCACTTTCAGGCGTATCTCTCGGAAGCGACGCATTCTTCCCCTTCGGCGATAACGTTGAAAGAGCAAAGAAGAGCGGCGTAAGCTACATTGCACAGCCAGGCGGCTCAATCAGAGACGACCTTGTTATCGAAACAGCCGATAAGTACGGTATGGCAATGGCATTCACGGGAATGAGACTTTTCCATCACTAATTTTTTAATCAGTTTACTACTTCAAAGGCAGGGCTTTTCGGCTCTGCCTTATATTCTTTTAAAGTAACTTTTATGTAACGCAGGGGTGTTTCGCGGTCTGTGTGTTGGGAAAGCCCGATAGCAAATGTCGCGGTCAACTTTGGGCAATAGTATTTTGTGGGGGCTCGAAAAGGTCGTTTTGTGCACAAGTGGTTTTGTGTTGATTGTCGCTTGGGGCAGAGAATGGACGCCTGAACAGAGGCAAAACATTTCGGTAAAACATAAAACTAATTAAAATAATGCGTCACATAAAAGTAATAAAATAAAGAAGGAATATTTATTGACAAAGAAAAGATAGTGTAATATAATTAAAATGATATTTTGCGTTTAAGGATGGGAAAAATGATTGTAAATTCTGCAGTAAGGCTGCTTGATGAGGCATCTTTAAAATATAAAAACAACGTAGCCATAACAGACGAAAATGGAAGTATTACCTACGAAGAATATAAAGCTTTTGCAATGAAAATTGCAGGCGGACTTTCGCCTTTTCTTGAAAACATAAAGTATGTAAAGCCTGTTGTGGTTTGTATGAAAAAATCAAAGGAAATGCTTTGTACCTTTATGGGAGTAATGTATTGCGGCGGCGCTTATGTGCCCGCCCAAAGTGATATACCCCTGTCACGCCTTGAAAAGATAGTGGAAAATTTAAACCCCGTTCTTGTGGTGTATGATGAAAATACCAAAGAACACGTGTTGTCAAAGAATTTGGGTGTAAAGTGTGTTGCCTTTGAAGAACTGATAAAAGGACAAGCTGATGAAGAAAAAGTACGTAAAACATTGTCTTGCGTTGTGGATACCGACCCCATTTATATGATGTATACCTCCGGCTCAACAGGTACACCAAAGGGAGTAACGGTGTCCCATAGAGGCGTTGTGGATTATGCAATGTGGACAGTTCAGACATTTGGATTTACACAAAATGATAAGTTCGGAAATCAGGCACCGTTTTATTTTGATAATTCCATTTTTGATATATATAGTTGCCTTCTTACGGGTGCAGAAATGAATATTATCCCTGAAAGCCTGTTTATGTTTCCGTCAAAGCTCCCCGAATTTATACGTGATAATGAAATCACAACTATTTTCTGGGTGCCGACGGTTATGATAAATGTGGCAAATTCAGGAGCACTTGCCGAAGTAAAAATGCCGACCCTTAAAAATGTTCTTTTCTGCGGAGAGGTTATGCCAAACAGCGCACTTAACGTGTGGAGACGGCAGGCAGGGGAGCTTATGTACGCAAACCTTTACGGTCCTACAGAAATTACCGACGTTTGTACATATTATATCGTTGACAGAGAGTTTGACGATAACGACAAGCTTCCTATTGGAATTCCTTGTGAAAATATGAAGGCTGTTATTCTGACTGAGGATAACAGAAAAGCAAGTGTTGGCGAGCAGGGCGAGCTTTGTATCGGCGGAAGCGGTGTGTCCTTAGGCTACTTTAATGCAAAGGAAATAACAGATAAGGCATTTATTCAGAACCCCTTGAATCCTTATTATCACGAAAGACTTTACAGAACAGGCGATATATGCTATATGTCTGAGGACGGACTTATTATGTACGTAGGACGTATGGACAGCCAGATAAAATTAAAGGGTAACAGAATAGAGCTCGGCGAAATCGAAAACGCCGCACAGTGCCTTGATGAAATCGAAAACGCCTGCACAATTTTCGATGCTGAAAATGAGAAAATATGGCTGTTTGCCGAAACGTGTGAAAAGCTTGTTCTGAGAAAGGTCAATAATGAGCTTAAAAAGTATATTCCCAAGTATATGCTTCCTTCCGAGCTTGTATGCCTTGAAAAGCTGCCCCATACAGCAAACGATAAAATAGACAGAGTGACACTTAAAAAGAAATATGTCACAGGAGAGCTTTAATGAAAAATCTTGTAGAATATATTGAGAATTCGGCACAAATCTTCCCTGATAAGACGGCAATTCGCTATGAGGACGAAGGCTTAAGCTACGGTGAGCTTCGTGAAAAAGCACGAAAAATAGCCTCGGGAATTGTTAAACTTGACAGTGGAGAAACAATCAGTCCCGTTGCCGTTTTTCTGCCAAGGGGAATTGAGCCTGTAGTGTGCTACCTTGGGGTACTTTACAGCGGACATCCTTATGTGCCGATGAACTATTCACTTCCCGATAACAGACTGAAAAGCACCTTCGAAACGCTGAAGCCTGTGTGCGTAATTACCGACGAGGAAAATTCCGAACGCATCAGAGCATTGTGTAACTGTGAAGTCGTAACGCCCGATGAACTGTTGCAAAGTGAAGCGTGTGACGGTGAAATTGATAGACGCCTGAAAGAAAGCTGTGACTGCGACCCAGCCTACATAATGTTCACATCAGGGTCAACAGGCTCGCCCAAAGGCGTGACAATTTCCCATAGGGGAGTAATAGATTATGTAGACAGTATGCTGTGTGAGTTTGATATAAGCGAAAAAACAGTAATCGGTATGCAGTCGCCGCTGTACTTTGATATATCGGTATTTGATATGTACGTGTCCTTCTGTAAAGGGTGCGAGCTTGTAATTATCCCTGATAAAATTTTTATGTTCCCCAAAATGATACCCGAATACGTCAACGATAAGGGAATAAATCTCATTTATTGGGTGCCTACCGTTTTTGACAGCCTTGTAAAGGATGGCATTCTTGATGAAACTCCTTTTAAATACGTGGATACTGTGATTTTTGCAGGGGAGGCAATGCATAATTCAACCCTCAATGTACTGAGACGAACTCACCCGAAATGCAGCTTTACAAATCTTTACGGACCTACCGAAACCTCGGTTATAAGTATGATTTATAAGGTGGATAGAGCTTTTCGTGATGATGAACCGCTTCCTATCGGTACACCTTGTAAAAATTCAAGAGCTTTTATTGTAGATGAAAACGGCAAAGAGATAACGGCTGACGGTAAAAGAGGAGAAATTGTCCTTGGAGGTATCGGCGTGGGTCTTGGATATTGGAATAATAAGGAAATATCCGATAAAGCCTTCGTGCAAAGCCCTCTCAATGATAAATTCTTTGAACGTGTTTACAGAACGGGGGATATAGGATACTATAAGGACGGACTTATGATGTTCGCAGGACGTGCTGATAGTCAGATTAAGCATAGAGGTAACAGAATAGAGCTTGCGGATATTGAATGTGCCGCGTCAAGCGTTGAAGGGATACACGCCGTGTGCGCACTTTATGATAACGAAAAGCAGGAAATAGTGATTTTTGCTGAGAGTGAAATATCGTGGAATTTAAGAAAATTCAATCTTGAACTTAAAAAGCTGCTTCCGCCCTATATGATGCCTTCAAGGCTGTATTTGCTTGAAGAAATGCCCCATACACCCAACGGGAAAATAGACAGAGTAACATTAAAAAAGAAATTGACGGAGGAAATTTAAATGAATATCAGCGAAAAAATTTTTGAATTTGTAAGAGAACACTTTGACATCGGAGACGACCCCGATTATACACCCGATGTACACCTTTTTGACGAAGGCTTTGTTGACTCGCTGGGAGCTGTTGAAATTATTGCTTTTGTTGAAGAAGAATTCGGTATTAAAATTACACAGAAGGATATTACCCTTTACCCTATGAATACCGTAAACGAAATTGCGAAGGTAGTTGAGTCAAAGCAGTAAGGCTTTGAAAAACGAAAGGAAAAAATATGTGGTTTCTTGATACTGCAATATTTTCCCGAATGATTGTCGCTTGCCTTGTTCTTATGATAACGGGCATTGTTTCGGTAAAGATATTTGGGAAAAATGTAATGAAGCATCTGTTGCTGCCGATAGATTTATTGCTTATCGGCTATGTTTCGTGGCAGCTGTTCGCCTTTTACATAGTGTATACGCTTGTGACATACGGCTTTGTAAAAATCCTGAAAAACACAAAGTTATTCAGAAAAACGCTGTTTGTGACATTGTGTCTTGCCTGTACCTTGCCCTTTTTCTATACAAGAGCGGCAGGCTTTCTGGATGGCCTTCCCGTACTTTTTGTGCTTGTGGGCTTTTCCTATAATATGCTCAAAGCCGTTGATGCACTTTACTATACATATTATACCGATATGGATGTTCCGCTGTATACCTATGCAAACTTTCTGCTGTTCTTTCCCACCGTTACATCGGGTCCTATATTCCGCTACCGCGATTTTGATGCGACCTTTAATAATCCTGTGACAGTTGACGGGGAAATTGCAGGAGAGTGCATTAAAAAGGTAATACGGGGACTTTTCAAAAAGATGGTTGCACTTTACTTTGTAAGCCTTGTACTTGAAAGAGTGATGTATACAACTGTAGACGGGGTAAAGACTTTGAACAGCTTTACCTTGCTTACATCCCTGTGCGTGATTACACTTAGCTATCTTACCCTTTACTTTGATCTTTCGGGCTACTCGGATATAGCAATCGGACTTGGCAGAATAACAGGCATCAATGTTCCCGAAAACTTCAAAAAACCGTGGGCGTCGCCCTCCTTTACCGTTTTCTGGAGAAACTGGCACGTAACCTTAAGCGACTTTATAAGAGAGCATATTTTTGTTGTGCTTAACGGTAAAAAGCTGGGTAGATTTGTAAGTGCACTTATCGGCTTTGTCACAATGCTTGTAATGAGCCTGTGGCACGGCTTTACACAGCCCTTTATCGTAAGTGGCGTGTATAACGGACTTCTTCTTGCTGTCGAAAATGTTTTTGGCATCACAAAGGCGGATAAAAAGAAAAATAAGGCTGTCTTTTATTTAAGATGCGTAATTGTCAGCTTCCTTTTTGGTATCAATACAATGATTTTCCTCTTTGACCTTGATACAATTATTAAAGTGCTTGCCGGATTTGTGTCAAACGCTCTGACGCTTGTATTTGTGCTTGCGGCAGTTTGCGCGCTGACGGCTGTTTTCCACTTTGTTTTCAAAAGTGAAAGAGCGACGGCTTTTGCAAAGCGTGTCAGCTTTGTTGCAATATTTGTGCTGTGCTTTTTTGCGGCAGATACTTATATAACTTATAATAACCCCTTTGTAGGTAATCAAATGTTTACCCCCGATGACTTTGAAATAACGCAGTATCACCATACCGAAAAGGTGTGGGATAAGGTGCTTTTTGGGAACTCGGCGGTTATATCCGGCTATGTTGAAGAAAAGTCCGATAGCGGCTATGTTAATCTGGGCATTGACTGTGGACAGGTTTGCGACCTTGAAAAAATGCTTGAAAAGGGACACGTAAAGATAGGCTCAAAGCTTGCAATAGGCATAAATTACCTTACACTTTATGATGAATTTGAAACAAATCCGTCCTATATCTGGCATAAAAAATGGTATCAGCCTGCGGCGTATTTCCATAGAGATAAAATTATGACCGCACTTGACGGAATAGTTAAAAGATTTGATTACGGTCATAAATATCCCTTTTCCGGTTACTATAAGTATCCTCTTGAAAAGGCAGTGTACAAAGGAAATCTTACAAGGGACGAGCTTAAGAAAAAGGAAGAAATATACAGGGAAAACTATTATAACCTCGATAACAGCAAATTTGATAAAAACATAAAAGCCTTGCAGAAGATTGAAAAATACTGCAGTAAAAACGGTATTGATATGTTTGTGTTCTGGCTGCCGTGGAATCCAGATGCCGAATATCCCGAGCTTTGCGATACACTTAAAGACAGGGTAGAGAAGGCACTTGAAGGCACGGGTGTTAAGATTTATGACCTTACACAGGCTATGGAGGCACAGTATTTCCACGATACGGGACATATTGAATACGAGAAAGGCTCAGCTGTCTTTACACAGCTTTTCGATGAGCTTGTAGAAACACATAATGCCACTTTGTAAAGGAGAAAAAATGAAGGATAATTTTTCACTTGTGAAAAAAATAGGTACTGCCTTGCTTTATCTTATAATGCTGGGAGCTGTCTGTGTGTTCTTCGAAGGCAACGGCGCATTTATTTACGAGGCGTTCTGATGACGGTGAGAATTGTAAAAAGAACAGCCGTCATACTGCTTGTAATGTGTATGTGCCTGTCACAGAATCTCTTTTGCCTTGCGGTTGGAAGCGGTGTTGATATGCCTCTTTCTCAAAAGACAAATGGAGCTGAAGTGACACAGGAGGCTGAGGACGCGGGAGATGTGCTCAGCCGTGTCCTTGTGCTTCATTACGCAGGTGACGGCTATAAGGAAACGGTTTCTCATTTGAATAATAGCCTTCTTGCATCAAAAAGCATTGACTGTCACGATATAATGACAGGACTTTTGCCCGAGGATGTTGAAGGGTATAGCTGCATCTACGTTGATGAGACGGTGCTTGATTATCACTATAAGGACTACCTTTATAAGGTTCTCGAAAAAGCAGTACGTGACGGTGCAGGACTGTTTCTGCCAAACGAAGCAGCCCACTTTTTCCCAACGGATTTTCTGGGAATAAAAAATACCGTAACTCTGGACGGTGTTCCCCAAAAGCTGACCAATGCAGCAAAAGGAACAGATCTTGAAGACATAGGCTCTCTTGTGTGCGATTTTGCACTTTTGTTTGAAGGCTACACCGACTATGAGCTTTTTTCGAAAAGCGATTTCGGAAGCTCATTTGTACCATCAAGTGCAATACCTGTTGTTACAGATGCTTACGGTAATGCCGTGTATACCGTAAATAAACACGGTGACGGTTTTGTTATGCTGACAAATCCTCTTTTGCCCAACACCTTCAATGTCAATAGCTTTGAAAGAGTTGAGCAGCATATATATCAGTATCCCTTTGCCGCATCAAGCGCAGGCGCAAATTCGCTGTTGAAGGGTATGTTTGCTTCTTACATAGAAAAGCAGAAATACGGCTTTACCTTAGAGCGAACCTTCGGCTCATACGGTACACAGCCTATAGCCTGGCAGCTTCACTATGAGGAAATTACGGGTATTGAAAATAATGCAAGCGTGATTTTCTCGGAAATATGTAAAAAGTATAATCAGCCCCCGTCATTTACACTTATAAGAAATACATATAAGTGGTTTGCAAGATACGAAAGCATAAGCTATCTTGATATAAAGGATAATATTTGCACTCTTGACTTTAACGAGGGCGCATATTCAAACGGTACCCACGTGATAGCTGACGGACAAAATCTTTTTGTAAGTGAAATTGAAAACACGGGAAGCTATTTTGAGGATCTGAAAAGTGCGGAACAAAGACTTTTCCCGTCCATTGCCGATATGAACGGCGACGGAATTTGTGACCTTGTGTGCGGTAGCAGCGACGGAAAAATCTACGTTTATATAACCGAATCAACTGACGGCAGGTGGATTTGCAAAAAAGGCTATGCTCTTAAAAATTCTTGGGGTATTGATATTGACCTTGGAAGCTATTCTGCACCTTGCGTCTATGACTTTGATGGAGACGGCAAAAACGATATTATTTCAGGCGATGCCGACGGAAATATAAGCTTTGTTAAAAACAACGGCACATCCTTTGATAACCCGACAATAGTAGTAAGCGGCATTGGAACAAAGACGATGCCTGTTATGGGCGATATTGATAACGATAAAAACGACGAGCTTGTTGTTGGCACCTGTGACGGAAGAATATACTCCTTTGAAATGGGGAAAGGCTACATCGGAACACAGACACTTCTTTGTGAGCGTGAAAACGAAGGCTTTATGTCTCCCTGCGTTTACGATATTAACGGCGACGGCAGAAATGACCTTCTTGCAGGTACTTATGACGGTTATGTAATGCGCTTTGTGACAAGCGGCGACAGACTGTTGTACGGCGGCTATATAATGGCAAACGAAAAAAATTATAAGGGAAACAGTCGTGTAAAGTTCGGAAATAATGCTTCGCCGAGGTTTTTCGATGCCGACGGTGACGGCGAAAATGAGCTTGTGTGCGGAAGCTACGAATACGGACTTAACGTGCCGGTAGACAGCGAGTATTTTGAGTATAAATCACTTCTTCAGAGCCAGGTAGACTATATTCTGTCAAATGGCTTTTATCTTGGTGTTCACTTTTATACCAATGCCCATGCATCAGCCGAGAGGGAAAAAGAGGAGCTCAGACTTCATAAAGAGGCTCTTTCAAAGTATGGTATAAACACTGAGGGAATAGGCGTAAATCAACATACCTGGTACACCTCATCAAATTCCCATACCCAGACTCTTGAAAGCGTAAGAGACTCACAGTTTCTGTGGGACAGCGGCTGGCAAAGTGCGGGCAGTAATACGGCACCGCAGTCGAGTACCGAAAATGTTCTCGGATTTCCTGCCTTTATTGATGAAAAAAACAAAATGCTTGCCTTCAATACCGCAACTTTATTGTATCTTGACGATGAAATAAGCGATATTACTGCAAAATACTCCTTGCCTGTGTCCATATATTACCATTGCGACTTTGCATATAATAATAAAAAAGGCGCGGAAAACGACGTAAAACGTGTTGCTGATTACGTAAAGCGTAACAATATGTCCTTCGTGTGCGAGGATGCCTTTGCAAAAATGTGTGCGGCAAGTAGTAATCTTAACGTGCTTGTGAAATTCGGAGCAGATGATAGCTTCACCCTTGTTCCCACCGAAAAGATACAGGATTACCCTCTGCGTGACGAAATGTACAGGGATGCCGTTGCAGTAAAGCTTACGCCCTGTGTTGGAGAAAACGCGGCAAAGTATTCATCCGATGCAGAAATGTTCTTGCTTGATGCTTCATCCTTGACAATGACACTTAATAAAGCGGTGACTGTCGAAAAGAGCGCATACCTCAAAAGTGACAAAAAGGCTCACCTTGTGTCTGTCAATGTACCGAGTAAAATAAATTACGGTAACGGTATGGTAACGGTAAAGCCGGAAAATAGCGCATATGTTGAAATCAAGGTAAAAGGCGATGCCCAATGTACAGCCAAGGGAATTGAAAGGGAATATGACGGTGCATATACAACCTTCAGAGGCTTTGGCATAAATAATGCAAGTATAGTTTATAATTGATAAATCGGGACGGTGATAAAAAACCGTCCCGAAAATGCATAATTGTGATAAAAAAAGAAAATATTTTTTGTTCTTGTACTTGACAAACGGAAAGTTTTGTGATACAATATCGACGTTGCGTAAGTGACAGTAAATATTTGCACCTTTAGCTCAGTTGGTTAGAGCTACCGGCTCATAACCGGTTGGTCTGGGGTTCGAGTCCCTAAAGGTGCACCAGGTTAAAACCGAGGCAGAGAAGCTTCGGTTTTTTCATTTGCGGGGCTCGAACCCTGAGAGGGCACGAAGCATAAAAAAACAGCCTGTTACGGCTGTTTTTTAGCGAAGTGGTGCGAGACGGGCACCGCCTGAGAGGTCGTCGAGCAGTAAGCGTACGCAGAACGCTT
>JAZRKT010000144.1:0-26991 GCA_045646465.1 Eubacteriales bacterium
AACTCAAAATGAAAAAGAAATCCATACTAGTGGCACTTTATTTACGTTGGCTTATAGTTATCAGATTACATTTTTGCTTTTTTACCTCAATTCTGCTCCGTTTTGTCGTTCTTTCGCAAAGAAGAAGCGTAATTTTAATACAAAGTTACGCTTCACTTTTTTATTCAAAACCGCAGTATTTAAGGGGTTTCTCAAAAAAGAAAAGTTTTATAGTGAGCTATTTAATAGGTAGAAACACATCCTCGTGGTGTGTTTTTTGTTATTTTATTTACTAAAATACTTTTCTAGATAAAAATGCACCGAGAAAAGTTTCGTAGTGAAACTGCGGTGCATTTTTTATGTTTTAAATAGTAGTTGCTATTCTCTATGTATATTTATGATTTCTTTTTTCTTCTTCACAGCAAAGTCATAGGCGACCTTCGTACCGCTTTTAGGTTGGTAGTCAACCAAATCACGTTTACTGTTCCTTCTTCTTGGCGGTGCATAGTTTTCATCGTAGTACACGATACAAAAATCCGATTTATTTATCATTTCCTGATTGCGTTCCACATAGGAAACTCTTCCTGCATTTTCCATATGTTCAGGAAAATATGTATCTTCATAATGTTTAAGTAGACTTTCCTCATACAAATCGGGTATATGTTGAAATGCCGACCTCACATAAACACGCCTTATGTGGGGATATTTTTCTTTTAGTTCGGTAACAACTTTATGACACAAATCATCAAATTCGCTTTTGCTTCCAAAAAGGAAGATGCAAACATCTTTATTTGCTATTAGATTTTCTACTTCTTTGTAGACCTTATTTTTGATTTCCACTGCATTAGAAACTTTACGATGACCGAAGAAACAGCAAGTGTGTAATCCGTTTTCATTACTCATAATAATCACCATTTGGCATACCGGGATAATGCGGTATTATATTCATAAAAGGTTGCAAGTCGCAATATGCTTTTTTAAGTACCATTTTTTATATTATAGCACATATAAAGGCATAATACAATAGAAATAAACCATAGAAAAGCACAGTTTCGAGGGCTGTATGCCTTAAAATATAATATAGGATGGTGAAGTGCTATGGAAGAAAAAGATTTTGCATTGCGTCTTGCTACGCTACGCACAAAGAAAAATGTTTCAGCTCGTGAAATGAGCTTGGCTATAGGACAAAATCAAGGATACATTAATCATATAGAAACAGGTCAGGGAACTCCCTCACTGTCGGGAATATTTTATATTTGTGAATACCTCGGCATTACACCAAGCGAGTTTTTTGACATTGACAATAATAATCCTGCAAAACTGGATAAGATAAATGAGTATCTAAAAAAATTAGATGATGAACAACTTGATATGGTAGAAAACTTGGTTAAAAGCCTGTCAAAGAAATAAAAATGCACAATAAAGCATCCACGCACATAAATCGGAGCGTGGATGCTTTTCTTTTATTATTCACTTAAAACCTGCCCATTTACCAATAGTGTCAGCTTTTCCTTACAAATAATCACCTTGACATTCTGCAAAACTTTGATATAATATAAGCAGTAAGTCAAGAGAGGTATACATATGAAGGAAACAGAGCTCAACAGAATATATGAAGAATGTAACAGTTGCTCGGCTTGTCCCCTTCACGAAAGTCGCACAAACGTGGTATTCGGCAAGGGCAACCCCGACGCAAAAATACTGTTTATAGGCGAAGCACCCGGTCAGCACGAGGATGAACAGGGACTGCCATTTGTGGGAGCAAGCGGAAAGCTACTTGACAAGTACCTTGATGCTATAGGACTTTCAATGGATGATGCATATATCGCCAACATATTAAAATGCCGTCCGCCCAACAATCGTGACCCAAAGGAGGAAGAGGAGCAGGCTTGTATCGGCTACCTTCGCCGTCAGCTTGAGGTTATAAATCCCAAAATTATTGTGTGTCTTGGCAGAATTTCAGCTTACAAAATCATAAAGCCTGATTTCAAAATAACACAGGAGCACGGCAAGTGGTTCAAAAAAGGCGGATATCTCATAACAGCAGTTTTCCACCCTTCGGCACTTCTTCGAGATCCGAGAAAGCGTGACGATATGATGGCGGATTTTATTGCTATCAAGGAAAAGCTTGAAGAATTGGGATGACACATTTTATACAAAAAGGTATGGACGTTTAAATCCATACCTTTTTTGCTTATTCAGTTACTCCAACAACCAGCGAAACGCTTTGAGCTAATGGCTTTAAGGATGTGCCTGTCTCAAACATAAACGCCTTGACGGTGTCGCCTGTGTCTGCCAAAAGACCAAGCTCACTGTAGGATAAGCTTCTATAGCTTGCTACGGGAACAAACACAATCTTTTCAAGCACCAAGCCTGAAAATACCGCAACTGCAAGCTCACCCTTATAGCCATTTACCGTGACAGTACTGTCGGTAAGTGAAATGTAAGGATCTGTTACACAGTCAGTGCACACATTTTTAAGCGTCATAACTCCGTCATTGCCCATTGTCCAGGTATTGTCAAAATCAAAGCCGAATTTTGAGGACATATAAGCTTGGCTTTGGAGCTTTTCCAAGGTGTGCGCTGTTCCCATCTTTTTATTCTCAATGCAATTTGTTGTCACTGTTGCAGAAGAATTGTAAGCGCAATTTGAAATTATGGTAGTGTCATTGCTGTCGTATGCCACCAATTTCCCTACAAGACTTGTTTCAACATTTACATTTGCCGTTACATTTCCAAAAGACACGCAATTTTTCAGATGCGTCACCTCAGCTGCAAGAGCAGCATCGGTAAAATCCACCCAATCTGACCAGCCTTTTTGCTCACCGTTGACAACACCTGCAAAACCACCTATATTTCCTGAATTTGCCGTAACGTTTATATCACCATAGGAAATGCAGTTGGTAAACGAGAAAGGATTTGCAGAATCGCCTTCTGCATCGGCAACGACGATACCTGCAAGAACTGTTCCGCTGGATACAACAGTAAGATTAATATACGAAACACAGTCCTCAATGTATATTGGACTTTTGCTTTGCTTGGTGCTTGACGAATAAATACCGCCCACTACAATTCCATTATCTGTATCAATTGTAATATCGCCCTTTACCGAGCACTGTGTAATATTTGCATTTGGTGTAGCTGCAGAAGGAATAACTATTGCCGCAATTCCGCCGAAGTTGGTCATTTCTGTAACGGAATACTCATCGTCCTTGTATTCCGCATGAACACCGTCAATTCTTCCGTTTTCCATATAACCCACAACGCCGAAATGAACAGTATCAACAAGAGCTATATTATACAGCTTATGACCATTGCCATAAAGCACGCCGTTAAAGGGTGCACCTGAGGTTCCCCACGGAACAAAGTCGAAGCCGTCAAAGTTGAGGCAGGCAGTAATTGAATACACAGCCTTTCCGTAGGTGTTTTTATTGGCTCTGTCATTTATCAGACTTGCGGCATTTAAAAATGCAGAGGGTGAGTCAATGACATAGGGATCGTTCTTTGTGCCCATGCCTGAAAGTACGGTCTGTGCCGAAATGTAAGCGGTGGTGTTTTGCGCTTCATTGAAGTCAGTAACACTTCCTGCAGGCAAGGGAGATGCACAGCAGGTAAGAGTCAGTAAAAATGCTATTACTATGGACAGGGTGCTTTTTAACGCTCTGTTTTTCATGGTAAATCTTCCTTTACTGTATTTATTTGATAACCTCTATCATACTTTCGTCCCAGATTTCGGGAGCTTCATAGCCCATAAGATTAACAAGGGTTGCCGCAATATTGGAAAGACCGTAGGTATCCTTTTCGATTACCTTATAGTTATCTGCATACTTATTATCGTAAATGATACACGGAACAGGATTGAGTGTATGGCTTGTCTTGGACTTCATATTACCTTCCTTATCAAGCTTGGGCTCTCCTGTCTTCTTATCAATCTCGCACATTTCATCTGCGTTACCGTGGTCAGCCGTGATAAGCGCAACACCGCCGAGGCTGTCAACAACCTCCAGAATTCTTGCAAGCTGAAGGTCAAGTGCTTCCACCGAAACAACCGTTGCAAGATAGTTACCTGTGTGACCTACCATATCGCCGTTGGGAAAGTTTACACGCATAAATCTGTACTTGCCTTCCTTTGCAACCTCAATAAGTCTGTCAGTAATTTCGGCACACTTCATCCATGGTCTCTGCTCAAAAGGAATAACGTCGGACTTGATTTCTTCGTAGGTTTCGGTCTCTTCATCAAACTTACCGCTCTTGTTACCGTTCCAGAAATAGGTCACGTGACCGAACTTCTGTGTTTCGCTCAAAGCATACTGTGTAACACCTGTATTTGCAAGGTATTCGCCCATTGTTCCCTTGATTTCGGGAGGAGAAACGAGGTATCTTGAAGGAATGTGCTTGTCGCCGTCATATTCAAGCATTCCTGCGTATGTTACGTCTGGTACGAACACTCTGTCAAATTCAGAAAAATCCTTTTCATCAAAGGCACGTGAAATTTCAATAGCTCTATCGCCTCTGAAGTTATAGAATACAACGCTGTCGCCGTCAAGGATTTTACCTACAGGCTCGCCGTCTTGTGCAATAACAAAAGGAGGAAGATCCTGGTCAATACAGCCAAGCTCTGCTCTATAAGCTTCAACAGCCTCTGCCGCACTTGCGAACTGTCTGCCCTCTCCTAAAACGTGAGTCTTCCAGCCCTTTTCAACCATTGCCCAGTTAGCGTCGTATCTGTCCATAGTGATGTTCATTCTTCCGCCGCCAGAAGCTATTTTTGCATCAAAGGAAATATCGTTGAGAGAAGCGAGAAATTCTTCGAAGGGATTGATATATTCAAGTGCGCTTGTTTCTCCAACATCTCGTCCGTCAATAAGAATATGAACTCTTACTGTCTTTACGCCTTCCTTCTTAGCCTGTTCAATCATAGCTTTAAGGTGGTCAATATGGGAGTGAACATTACCGTCGGAGAAAAGACCCATAAAGTGAAGAGTCTTGCCTGTATTCTTAACTGCAGCAATTTCCTGCCATGACTTTGATTCAAACATAAGTCCTGATTCTATGGAGTTTGAAACAAGCTTTGCGCCCTGTGCGAAAACCTGACCTGCACCAATTGCATTATGTCCTACCTCACTGTTACCCATATCGTCATCGGAAGGAAGACCTACTGCCGTTCCGTGTGCCTTAAGCTTTAAGCAGGGGTACTTTGACATAAGCATATCAAGAGTGGGAGTTCTTGAATTTTTGATTGCGTTTGAAGCATTATCCTTGCCGATGCCTATACCGTCCATAACGATACAGAACACAGGTCTTGTCTTTGAATCATTGCCGCCGTTTTTGAAATTAAGTTCTTTAAGTGTTACCTTCATCACTTTTGCCAACCTTTCATTTATATACAATTATTTATAAACGTTATCCACAGACATATATTATACACTGTTTTTTTCAATGCATCAAGTACATTTTTGTAAATGTATCACAGACGTCTGTTTGCTGTTTTCAAAACAGAAGAATAGCCTTCCTTGGTCATTATTTTCATTATTCCCTCTGCCACGCAGTCAAGCGGTCTTTTTGCGATATATACCTTAAGATGTGTTTTTTCGCTGACAAGCTGAGCAAGACCGTTAAGCAATGCTCCGCCACCTGTCAGGGTTATGCCCTCGGTATAAATATCGGCACACAGCTCGGGAGGAGTTATTTCAAGAGATGCCTTTATTACCTCAATTATCTGATTGAGTATGGGAAGTATGGCACTTCTCACCTCGGCAGAATATATATTGAACACCGCAGGAAGTCCCGTTATAAGGTTTCTTCCTCTCACCTCCAGCATACCGACGTCCGCGCTTCTGTGAGCAGAGCCGATTTCCTTTTTTATATCCTCTGAGGTGATTTCGCCTATTTCAACATTGAATTTCAGCCTGATATACTCAGCAATCGCCTCGTTGAGCTCATCCCCTGCCACACGTATCGACTTTGACACCGCAACTCCGCCTGCCGTAACTATGGCAACCTCCGTTGTTCCGCCGCCTATGTCAACAACCATATTTCCAACAGGTTGTCTGAAGTTAAGTCCTGCGCCGATTGCCGCCGCAACAGGCTCTTCAACAAGTGCAACGCTTGAAACACCCACCTCGAAAAGTGCGTTTTCAAGGGCACTGTGCTCAACCTGAGAAACGCCGTAGGGTATGCACACAATAACCTTGGGTCTTACGAACATTCCCTTGCTGATAGCCTGTCTTACAAAATAGTTAAGCATTGCAAGGGTCAGCTCAAAATCGCTTATAACGCCATCACGCAAGGGTCTTACAACAGTTATGTCTGATGCCGTTTTACCCATAAGGCTTTTTGCGTCGGTGCCTATTGCTATTATTTCTTCCGTTTTGTTATTATATGCCACATATGATGGCTCGTTTATTATTATCCCCTTTTGCGGCGTTGCCACAAGCGTGTTCGCCGTTCCGAGGTCTATTCCTATATAATTTGAGGAAACAGGCATTTAACCACTTATCCTTTCCGTGGAATTTTCTTTGGAAAACTTATCAAGTGTTTCCTTCATTTCACTTCCTGCAAGTGTAAAGGGAGAAAGTGTTGTTACAAGCACGCCTTCCTTTTCAATTGACTTTTTAACAAGCAGTTCGTCGTGCATACTTACACCGCCGTCCTTATCAACCAACACAAACAGCTCGTTATTGCTCATTGCGCACGTTAATGGGATTTTACCCTTACAAGGCACAACTCTCGGGCTTGTCTTAACGGCGTAGGACATAATTCCCGGTATCAGGCTATCGTTTTCGTTACCGTCACTGTTTCTCATACAAACAGGTACTCTTCCATCGCACAAAAGCTCGCAGAAGCTGTTGAATATTTCGGCATTTTTTCCCGTACGTCTTATAAGTCTTGTATCCTTGACGTTAAGGCTTGTAAGAAAATACATTTTTTCCATTGCCTTATCGGAAATGCTTATATACGCCTCGGGTATTTCTTCGTTGTAAGATTTTCCGGCATAGCCGAAATCCCAGCCTATTCTGCCTTCTCTGTCCTGACCGAAGCAGGCACTTACAACAAGGCAGTTATAGTTTTTCATATAAAGTCTGTCAGGTGTGCAGACGCATATTCTGCCCTCCTCCACAGCTTCTTTAAGAATTTTGTTCTTACAGCTTACAACGACAAGCATTCTTTCAATTGCAGTACATTGTTCCTTAGTGAATGCCGTGACTGCAACGCTCTTTGTTTTATCGGCACAAAGCTCTGCGCTCTTTATAAGAGACTGCTCGGCTTCTGTCTTATTGACTCTGCCTGTTGTTCTTTCAAAGGTGCCGTTCATTCTTACAAGCTCGCTGTTGCTCTTTACAAAGGGCTTTGTAATACTGCACTTTTCGCCGAAAAGACTGCTGTTAAGCCAGGTAAAGGTAAATGCATCCTTGCCGTATGTAAAGCTGCAAACATCAAAGGAGGGTACTTTTTCGCTCATTGCCATAGCAAGAGGACTTACAGTACTTCTTGACATATTTATGATGCTTGCTCTTTTTCCGTATCCAAGTGCTGGAAGCATACTGTAGCCGTTATCCTTATTGTCAAGGCACACAACATTATCAAAGGTACAGTCAAGGGGAAGCAGGCTTGTCAGGTCATTTTTGGTTACTATTATTACAGGAAGAATTCTGGTGACATTTCTGAATTCCTTTTCAAGCAGAGTTCTTAAACTCAGGCCCGCATAGCTTTCAAGGTTTGCCTTTGTATTCACCTGCTTTAGGTGATTTACCGTATTAAGATAGCTTGCAAAAACATTGTTCTTTGATATTGCCGCAGCCTTTTCAAGAAGCTCGGGATAGCTGTCTTTTGCCTTGCCTGTGTTTTCGGTATGATATCCCTCGCAAACATCTGTCTTTATTCTTTCGCACACTTTGAAAAGAAGGCTCTTTGCAAAAAGTCTTTCAACATTTTCAAGTGCGCCGTGTTCGTTAAGATACTCAACAAAGCCGGGAAGTATACTTGCAACATTTTCGCTCTTTGTCAGCCATTTTGTCCATAGAGCTGTACATTCAAGCTTTTCATTCATCTCTTTAAGATGCTTTGCAAGTCCGTCAAAGCTTAATATACCGTCTTCAAAGTTAAGCGATACAAAGTCTATACCCATAATTGCCGACAGTACCTTAAGGCTTGAGCCTTCACCGTAGAAAGCCTCTTCAAGATTTGCACGTACAAGTGTCATTTTTCTTGCAAGATTTGAGTCAACAGGTATTACGCATATAAGGCGGAACACGTTGGAAAGCAGTCTTTTTCTTGCCGCTTCCGAGCCGCAAATGCTCTCTATCAGAGACAGCGACTTTTCCGCAGTCTGTGCAAGGCATATATCACCTTCACCGGCATAAGAAGCAGAATTTTCGTTTTCAAGGTATTCTTTGCAGGCTTTGTATTCACCCAGAAGCTTATATATATCAGAAACCTTATGCTGTGAAAATATCGTTTTTCCCGACGGCTCCACATACTGCATAAGCATATCCTTGTCGTTTTTCTTAAGCATAAACTTCTTAAGAAATCCCTTTTCTTCTTCGCCGTTTTCGTTTACTCTCAAAAGATTTTCAACGTCCTCGAAGATTTCCTTGCCAAAAAAGCCAAGTTCTGATTCAATTTCCTGCATACGCTTACGGCTCTGAGAAACAAAGCGCTTTGTTTTTGTAAAGCCTTCAATATCGCTTTCAATAAATCTTTCGGGAATATCAAGCTCACGTGCCGAAAGCACTACCTTATAAAGCTCATTTAATTTATCAAGCTTTGCTATACTGTCAACATCTCTATCATCAAAGCCCAGTATTTCGTTGACATCTGAGAAAACGTCACGGTACTCCGAAAGAATACCCAAAAGCTTCTGTACCTCGCCATCAAACAAGGTCATTTCGGCCTCGGTGGGCACTCTTGCAGGCTTTGAGCTATAAAGAGGGTGGCGGCATATGGGGGTATACTTTTTAAGTCCGCTTCTTTCACAAAGCTTTCTTGCAAGGGCAATAATTTCCCCTGACATTTCAAAAATTGCTTCAAGCTTGTCCTGCGCAGCCCCTTCAAGAAGTGCATCGCTGACAGGTATTTCAGGTACGTTTTCAAGTCCCTTGCAGGCATAAAGATATGCTCCCTGTGCCGAGCGCAGAGTCATTCCCAACGGATGCATTTTTTCAAGTCTTGCGGTATAATCCTTCAAAACCCTATCGGCTTCGGACAGCTCCTTGGGCATAAAGCCGACAGCCGCCTTATCATCGATAAAGCCGTACTTTTCAAGGCACATTTCCATTCTTTCGGACACGTTTTTACCGCTTGTTTCGCTGTCTGTACAAAGCACGCAGTCCGAAAGCTCTTTACGTGAAAGCACCTTTTCAACATATTTTGACTGCTCATCGTCATCCGTTACAATAAGAAGGCTCTTACCCTCGGTAATACTTCTTGCACAGATACCGTACAGCACCTCTTCCTTTTCCTGCGTGAAGGAGCCCTTCACAACAACATCGTTATCGGTGCAGACCGCCTTTGTCCCGTTGAGATGCATAACTGAAGCAGGTGCATATTCCCTGTTAAAGCGCAGGCTCTGTTTTTCGGCATCACCGAAGACACTTCTTGCCGCACTGCTCATTGCCAGCATATTTCTTTCAAGTGCAAGATTGCACCACAGAATATAGTCATCTATTTCAAGATTGACAAGGTGTGCTTCCCTTATAATTTCATAAACGTGTCTGTCATCCGTTTCG
This sequence comes from Eubacteriales bacterium, assembly GCA_045646465.1. Lineage (GTDB taxonomy): Bacteria > Bacillota > Clostridia > Oscillospirales > CAG-382 > UMGS1387. Next base: position 9,708 of record JAZRKT010000144.1, read on the forward strand.
GCAAGAGCCTTACGGATATTTTCAAACATATCGAAAATTTCACCCTTATCCTCGGGCATAAGCGATTTCATAAAGGAATCGTAGCCGAGAGCCGAGTCCTTAAGTGCATTTCTGATAAAAACTTTATTTACAATGGGCTTACCTGACTGGCGTACATAAAAGGAGCCGTTATCATACTTAAGAACCGCCTTTACAAGGCAGACGGGCGCAAAGCTTACAAGCTCGGTAAGCTTATCTGTTATTTTTACGTAGCCAAAAGCGAAATACGTCTCACGCTTATTTTTCCCGAAGGTCATCTGAAGCGCCGTATTATAAAGAGCCTCATCTCGAAGGGAGGTCATAACCGCCGTCGGAGAGGATATGCGCTTTTTGAAGCGGTTTAAGCGCTCGTTCATTTTTTGCTTTTCAGCCGTACTAAAATGTTGCTTTGCCATAGTTGAAAACATAGTAAGAATCGATGAAAAATCCTTATCAATTGCCGCAAAATCCTCCAGGTTTACGTTAATTTCTATAGGCAAAAGCTTTTTTTCGGAGGTATCCTTAAAGGCTTCGTTAAAATCGGGATAAAGAAGAGGAATTTCCTCCTGCTCGCATCGTTCCTTGCCTGAAAGATATTGCATTACTGGACTTGTCACAAGAGAAGAATACAGCTTTGCCACGCCGTTTCTAACGGGAAGGTTGCAAAAAGGCTCCTGTCTTTCATAAAGGTTCATTGATTTAAGAGAGCTTTTTACGTCTACCATACAAACAAGGCTTGCGGGGTTATTTGCAAAGCCCTCGCTTGCCGTCTTGCAGGCAAAGGCAAAGGAGGTATTCTGCGCCGCCGCAAAAACCGACGGGTTTACTATCAGCATATCTCCCGACTGCACAAGCACTTTAATTTTTTCTGCATTTTCACAAACGGGAATGGTAATAGGGCTATTCACAAGATACACGCCGCAAAGCACATTGATTTCGCCCTCGGCTGTTCTCACAAACAAAAGGGATGTATCAAAACCGCATCTATGTGCCGCCGAAGAGAACACCAGCGAAATTTCAAGGGGTGTTGCAAGTATACTTCCAGAGCCGAAAAGCTCGCAAAAGCTTCTTACACGCTGTCTTGAAGAAGCGGTATACCCTGACGGTCTTGAATAGATAATATTACATTCTTTAATCTGCTTATAAAGCTTTGTGATAATCTCAAAATGTGTTTTCTTTGAATTTACGCAATAATCCGCAGGCTCTGCTTCAGGTATTTTTTTACAGATTTTCTCTATCGCCTCATCCTGTGGGCAGACATAGGTACACACCACAGAGGGCTCAGTCTCAAGTCCCGTCCACACATTTTCGGGCAAAAGCGTAACTCCCGTTTTTGCAACGCACTGGGTTTCTCCCACTCTTACTCGTACATATATTTCTCCCAAGGTTTCCTTTTCAAGGCTGGAGAGAAATGCATTATCGTATGTAAAGCAGCTGTTATCAAATTCAAAAACACAGCTGTCTGTTTTCTTTAAGCTATAGCTTTCGCTGTCAAAACATTCTCTTATAAAATCCACTCTCTGAATAAACTCTGTTTCCCCTGCCATACCTACAATACTGATTTCCACTTCGGCACAAACGGGCACACTTAAAGAGCCAAGCACCACCCGTGAAATTGGCGGTATCCCGGCTTTTGCTATTGCCGCTGAGAAACAGGATACTGTTACGGCATTTATGGTAAATTTTGACGGTTTTGAACCGTTATTCATATAAAAAATCTCCTTTAAACGCTCTTTATCCATTACATATAGTTACACAAGATATATAATAACACTTTTTTTTGAAAATTGCAACACTTATTGAGTTTTTTATTATTTTTTCTTCGGGACATTTGGAGAGGGTTGATTTTATTATTTACAGGATATGTAATAATAGTGCTTTCCCATCCTTCTTAATTCTTTTAATTTACTTGTACCAAAAATCTGACAACACAAGCGCAATAAAGAGAAAAAGTATAACAATCTTATATAAAAATCCCGGCTGCTTTTGCAGCCGTCTTTTTCTATTTATTGGTACAGTCCCTACACATACAGTTTTGGCAGCCGCCATTTTTCTCACATTCCTTGAAGTTGGAGCAGACAAAGCTTCTGTCCTGCCCCGTTATTCTCCGGACTACAGATGTATTTTTCCCCACCACGTGACAGTATCTTTCAACTGTTTCATAGCCTTTTTCATCAACATTTTTACGCAAGGCAAACTCCTCCGAAAGTTTTATAGTACATTAAGCATATGCTCTTTTCGGAAGATTTATTCTTTATTTACTTAAATTTCCGCTATAACTAACACGGGGTAATGGTCAGAAAGATACAAAAGCTTGCACACACCGCAGGGCACATATCCTTTGATACATCAAACTAACTAAAAAAGATATAAACAAACACTTAAATTTCTTTGAGAGACGCATCATCCACAAGCTTGTATCCATCAACGCCTGCTCTTTGCATAGCACCAAAAATTCTGTGCTTTATGCCCTTGTTCTCTTTGTCAAGCTGTCCCAAAAGATGTTTTACATTCTCTCTGTCAGAATTTTTATCGGCTGGGCACGGACTTTGAAGGATTGGCAAATCCGAATGGTTTACAAAGTAGCGTATATCCTTTTCAGGTACATAAACAAGCGGTCTCAAAAGAGTTATATCCATTCTGTCAAGGTATGTGACAGGCGAAAAGCAGCCTATTCTTCCCTCATTGAAAAGATTCATAATAAAAGTTTCAACGGCATCGTCAAAGTGATGACCGAGGGCTATTTTATTACAGCCAAGCTCCTTTGCGTGGGTATGAAGTGCTCCTCTTCTCATCCTTGCACACAGTGAACAGGGATTTTTTTCTTTTCTTATATCAAAAATAATCTTGGCTATATCCGTTTCAAACAGCGTGAAATTAACCTCAAGCTGACGGCAAAGCTCGGACAGCTCACCAAAGCCCGCCTTGGTTTCCTCTTCATTTCCGAAGCCCGCCTTATAAAAGCCGGGGTCCATAGTTATAACCTCTATTTCAAACTTTTTTGGATAGAACTTTTTAAGATTTGCCATAGCACACACAAGTGCCACCGAGTCCTTACCGCCCGAAAGTCCCACGGCAATTCTGTCTCCGTCCTCAATCATATTGTAGTCATCAACAGCACGTCTTACGTAGCTCAGTATTCTTCTTGTATTAAAGGAAAATTCCATTTTCATCAAACTCCCCGTTTCATATTTGTGCCCGTAAGTCATATACTGTATAAACCGCTTTTTTTCGGAGGCTATTATGAAACGTCAATCATACAAATACATTTTTTATCTTAATTTTCTGTTTATTGCCGTATGCGCCATTATTACATTCTTCTCAGCAGAGCAGAAAGTTTCTTTTATACGTGCAAGTGTTACAACACCCATTAAATGCGATGCTTTTGAACAGCAAGCATTTTGCAAAACTGCATCCTCTGCTGTAATTATCGACGGCAAAAGCGGTGCGGTATTATTTGAGAAAAACGCACTGAGCCGTCTTCCCATGGCAAGCACAACAAAGATTATGACTGCCCTTGCCGTAATAACGCACGCCGACCTTGATGCCGTCGTCACGGTCAGCAGGAAAGCCGCACACACCGAAGGCTCGTCCATATACCTAAAGGAGGGCGAGCAAATATCCGTCACCGACCTGTTATACGGTCTGATGCTTGAATCGGGCAACGATGCCGCGGTTGCTCTTGCGGAAGGTTGCTTTGGAAGCGAAGAAAAGTGCGTCGAGGCAATGAACGCTTTATGCAAATCATACGGTCTTATAGACACAAACTTTGACAACGTGCACGGTCTTGACAGCTCTACCCACTACACAACGTCCTACGAGCTTGCAAGAATAACGGCAATTGCGCTAAAAAACGAAACCTTCTGCAAAATTACCAGCACCAAAAATTACACAACAAGCGGTGAAACCCAAAGATTTTTTTCAAACCATCACCGTCTTTTACGTACATATGACGGATGTATCGGCGTCAAAACAGGATACACCTCCCTATCGGGAAGATGCCTTGTTACTGCCGCCCAAAGAGACACAGAACTTTACATAGCCGTCACCTTAAATGACAGAAACGACTGGCAGGACCACCGTGAAATGCTGGATTTTGCCTTTGAAAACTATTCCTGTCGCGAAATTGCCTCCGACGGCTTTGTTATTTACAACGGCTCACAAAAGTACATTCCTTCCGAAAGCATTTATCTTACCGTCAGGGGTGAGGATGATTTTACTTTAGACTACAAAATGGTCTTTTCCAAAGACTCCTCTGAGTGCAGCTATTCCTGCGACGGAGAAATTCTCGGACACTTTGCACTTATTCCTCAAAAGGACATTTCTATGCCGCAGGCTGAAGATACCTAATGCTCTTTGAATCACAGTCAAGAACAACCGTCGAATCGATATCAGTTCTGTATATATCTATATTTCTGTCAAGCAAAGCTGCCACTACCTCTCTGTGAGGGTGGCCGTACATATTTCCGGTTTCACAGCTTATAATTGCAATATCAGGGTCAACATCGTTAAGGAAGGCATCGCAGTTTGAGGTTGACGAGCCGTGATGTCCGCATTTAAACACCTCGGCATCAATATCAAAATCGCTGTCGATGAGGTTGTATTCAACACCCTTCCTAGCATCGCCCGTAAAAATGAAGGTGCTGTCACCCATCTCCATTCTTATGCAAAGGCTGGAATCGTTGACGTCCTCATATCCCTCTCCGTCCGAAAGAACAAGAAACTCAATGCCATCAACATAGAATTTATCGCCTGTTTTGGGAATAATAACCTTTGTTCCGATATTCTTTACGCTTTCATTTATTGCTCTGTCAAGTCTGTCGCAAGTAGCGTTATCTTCGCGTCTATCAGTTTTGATTACATTTTTTACGTTATACGAATCAAGCACGGCGTCGGCAGAACCTATATGGTCTTCGTGTGGATGAGAGAGAAACAGATACTCGATATATTCAACATTTCTTTCATCAAGATAATTTAAGAGCTGATGCTCACATTCATTGGTTCCTGCATCAATAAGCACAAACTTACCCTTTTTCGTTTCAATAAGTGTGCTGTCGCCCTGTCCCACGTCAATAAAATGAACAAGAAAGCTATCCTTGGCCTTGCTTTGGGCAACGTCTGTCTTTGTATGCTCCTTGTATTTATCAACGCCCCACATTACGACGCAAATTATTGCAACAATCAACCAGGTTATACGTGAAGTTTTATTTGCATAGCTTTTTCTTCTTGACATATGCCAATTATTCTCCGTTGCCGTTTTCGTAGCTCATACGAAGCTCAAGGTATTCTTCGCGTGTAATGAGAACCTTTCTTGGCTTAGAGCCTTCAAAGGGGCCTACTACGCCGATTTTTTCAAGCTTGTCCACAATTCTTGCTGCTCTTGCATATCCAAGGGAAAGCTTACGCTGAAGCAGAGAAGTTGAAACAGAGCCTGAGTCCACCGCAATTTCAATTGCAGGAAGCACAGCGTCATCACTTGAAATAATGGAATCTCTGTCCTCACCTTCAAAGTCGCCGCCTTCACTGTCGCCGCCCCTGCCCTTCTTCTTTTCACCGCAGCGTGCCGCTTCTCTTTCGATGCTTGCGATAATGTCTGCATCGTACTCGTATTTCTTGCCGTTCTTTAAAAACTCAACTATGTTTTCGATTTCCTTTTCGCTGACAAAGGAGCCCTGCACACGCATAGGCTTCATACTTCCTACAGGTGCGTACAGCATATCACCACGTCCGAGAAGCTTTTCTGCTCCCGACACGTCAATAATTGTACGTGAGTCTACCTGCGAAGCAACGGTAAATGCTATTCTTGAAGGAACGTTTGCCTTGATAAGACCTGTGATTACGTCAACCGACGGACGCTGTGTACCAATAACAAGGTGCATACCCGCAGCTCTCGCCTTCTGTGCAAGACGGCAAATTGAAGTTTCAACCTCGTCACGTGCCGTCATCATAAGGTCGGCAAGCTCGTCTATAATAATTACGATTTTAGGCATATATTCCTTTTCGGGATCTTCCTTTGTGACCTCATTATAGGTATCGCTGTCACGCACACCCACCTCTTCAATAAGCTGGAAGCGGCGTTCCATTTCGTTAACCGCCCATGCAAGAGAACCTGCCGCCTTTTTGGGGTCGCTGACAACAGGTACAAGCAAATGAGGAAGTCCGTTGTATATACTAAGCTCAACCTTTTTCGGGTCAATAAGCATAAGCTTTACCTCGTCAGGTCTTGCTTTATAAAGAATACTAACAATAAAGCTGTTGATACAAACGGATTTACCCATACCCGTTGCACCTGCTATAAGCATATGGGGCATCTTTGCAATATTCATAAATATGGGACTGCCCGCAACGTCCATACCCAGACACACGGTGATTTTGCTCTTTTGCTTTTCAAAGCCGTCACTTTCTATAAGGTTTCTCAAATACACCGTTGAAACGTTTTTGTTGGGTATTTCAATACCCACTGCATCCTTTCCGGGAATAGGTGCTTCAATTCTTACGCCTGCCGCCGCAAGGTGAAGTGCAATATCATCCGAAAGGTTTGCAATTGAACGCACTCTTACTCCGACCTCAGGCTGAAGCTCATAACGAGTTACGGTAGGTCCGCAGCAGATATTCATTATCTTTGTCTTTACGCCAAAGTTCTTAAGTGTTTCCACAAGCTTTATGCTTGTCTGCTTAAGCTCGTCCGTTACCGCAAAGGTGAGAGGATCGGGGTCCTGCTGAAGGAAGTTTATGGGAGGAAAATGGTAAATTTCCTCAACCTTAGGCTGTGGCTCTACGGCAACAGCGACACTTTCTCCGTCAGGAAGCTCGCTTCCTTCTGCCGTTCTGTCATTTAAGCTTGCACCGGTTTCGCCGTTCATAACATCGGCACCTGCTTCCTTACCGCCCATAGACACACTTGCATCTCTTGTGAATATTTCGGACATATCAATTTCAGTTCCTTCAGTCTGCGAAAGCACCCGCTCTGTCATATTCTGTTCAAGCTCCGTAAAATCGGTCGCCACACCGTTATCGGAAAACTTATTTTCGTTTTCATCCATTGCAGCGTTGAAGGCTTCAAGGTCAACTATGGTTTCTGTTTTATCAGGCGATTCATATGCCACAGCCGCTTCATTGCCGTCAATTTCAGGCTTAATATCCTCTTCGGGAAGCTCATCCTTCTTTTCCTCAAAGTCCACGCCTACATCCTCAAGAAAAGCACGTCTTTTACGCATATCCTTTGCATCACGGGCTTCCTCCTTTGCGCTTTCCTCGTTAGCCTTTGAGATTTTTTCCTGTCTTTCCTTATTCTGTTTATCAAGGCTTTCTTCAAGGCGCTTTTCTCTTTCAAGGTTGGCGTTATAAACAGCCTCCTTGATTTTGCTCTTGCAGAAAACAAACATATCTGCAGGTGTTATGTTGAACAACGCAAAGCCAAAGAGAACAATCATAAAAACACAGATAATATATGCACCGATTCCCGTAAACTTATCAAGAAGATTTCCAAGAAGTCCGCCCACAACACCTCCGCTTGTTCCATCTATACCGTCCATATACAGGTTTATGGGATTAAAGTCGTGCTCTGCCTTTTTTGAAGCAAGGTCAAGAAGCTGGAGAAAGCCCGAAAAGAAGGCTACGAAAAATGCAACCACTGCAATTTTCTTTCCCACATTTCCCGAAACGTAATCCTTTTTCCAGAAAAAGCCCATTATTGCAACACATACAGGAACAGTCCATATTGCCCCTGCAAAAATGCCTCTGAAAAACTCCACTATGTATTTTAGAAATCCCATTTTATCAGGAATTACAAAGCACACCGCCAGAAACAGCGCCGCAAACACAAGCACTCCCGGCATTATCTGGCAGCACAAGGTGTTTTCCCTGTCCTGCTGCATTTTCAGTTCCTTTATACGTCTTTTGACTCTTGCGTTTTCGCTGAGCTCAAGCTGTTTTTCGTTTATCTTTTTCTTTGCATCCGTCTTTTTGTTTGTCGTCTTCTTTTCAGCCAAAATCTTAACCTCCGATTACCGTACACTTAATAATATCAAAACAGATTGCCAATACTCCCAGACCTATGCAGTAATATGCAAAGGACTTAAAGGTATCCTTTTTGGTAATGTACTGTAAAAGCTTGATTGCCAGCAGCCCCGAAATAAAGGATGCCGCAACTCCTGCAAAAAGCACACCTGCGTTTGAACCCAAATCAATGCTCTCAAAATCCTTTATAAGGGTTACCGCAACAGAACCCAGTATTGCAGGTATTGAGAGAATGAAGGAAAATCTAACAGCCAGCTCTCTTTCAAAGCCGTTGAACACTCCACCCGTTATAGTCATTCCCGAACGTGAAATGCCCGGCAAAATTGCAAAAAGCTGGAAAAGACCCACGATAATTGCATTTTTCGGCTTTATTTCATTAAATTCCTTTTGTCTGACAACCATTTTTTCCGATACAAGGAAAATCAGACCATTTATTATCCACAAAACACCTACTGCATAGGTATATGCCGACAAAAATTCCACTGTGCCTTCAAGCACAGCACCCAAAAGCAAGGGAATAAGTGCTATAAACAGCAGACAAAACAGCTTTTCATCATCATTCATCATTGAATATTTAAACTCACCCTTAAAAAGGCGTTTTACAAGAGAAAAAAAGCTTTTTACAAGATTTACAACGTCTTTCCAGTACATCACAAGCACCGCCGCAAGAGTTCCAACATGCAACAGCAATGTAAAGGTTACACCTGACAGCTTTTCATCGACAGCACCGAAAACATTCTGAAACACCGAAAGGTGTCCCGAACTTGACACAGGCAAAAACTCCGTAAGTCCCTGTACTATGCCGTAAATTATTGACTTTATGTAATCCAACACGAAAAATCATCCCTTTTCAAAATTATTCATACTACATTATAGCAGAAAAAAAACAATTTAGCAATATTATTTATCTATTTTTACAATTAAATTTTATTTTGTTTATTCATTAAATATTAATTAACTTTTAGTAGATTTAAGTTTCGCTTTGTGATATTCTTATATAATAGCAATAGTTGTATGCAATTTTTACCATGGAGGTATATGTATGAAGGTATTATTATTACAGGACGTTAAGGGTCAGGGCAAAAAGGACGAAATCATAAACGTATCCGACGGATATGCAAGAAACTTCCTCTTTCCCAAAAACCTTGCCTGCGTTGTTGATGCAAAAATCTTAAACGACGTTAAAAACAAGGAAGCGGCAAAGAAAAGAAGAGAAGAACTTGAAAAGCAAGCTGCAAAGGACACAGCCGCAAAGTTTGAGAGCATCGTTGTAAAGCTCTATGCCAAGGGCGGCAGCGACGGCAAGTTCTTCGGCTCTGTTACTTCAAAGGAAATTGCAGAGGCACTTGAAGCGCAGTTCGGAATTGAAATCGACAAGAGAAAGATTGTTCTTCCAGATGCTCTCAAGGCCTTCGGCACCTACAGCGTTGATGTAAAGCTTTATCCCGAAATCGTAGGCAAATTAAACGTACTAATTGCTAATAAGGAATGATTTTATGGCAGATATTTATCTGACGGAGGACACTCCGAAAAAAGTCCCCTTTTCTCTTGAAGCCGAGCAGTCGGTGCTGGGTGCAATCTTACTTGACCCTGACAAAATCAGAGAAGTTGCAAATATTATAAAGACAGACGATTTTTACCACGAGCATCACAAGGTTATTTACGAGGCTATGCGTGAGCTTTTTCTCAAAAACAACACTATTGACGCGATAACCCTTGTTGACGAGCTTGTAAGAAGCGGCACCTATGACGATGCAGGCGGAAAAAGCTATGTTGCTCTTCTTGCACAGTCTGTTCCCTCAATTGCAAATCTTCCGGACTATCTGCGCATTATGCGAGACAAGGCACTTCTGCGCCGTCTTATAGAAGCAGCGTCCGAAATTTCAAGAATGGCTTACTCTGCGGAAGGCAACACCGCCGATATTTTAGACCGCTCCGAGCAGCTTATTTTTGACATTGCCGACAAAAATGAAACCAAGGGCTTTTCACACATCAAGGACGTTATTATCGCAAACTACAAGCATCTTGACGAGCTTATCAAAAACGGCCAGGCAGCACTCGGTACTCCCACCTATTTCACAGACATTGACAAGCTACTTGTGGGTATGGGTAAAAGCGACCTTGTGCTTGTAGGCGCAAGGCCGGGTATGGGTAAAACCAGCTTCTGTCTTAATATAGCTTCACAGGTTGCTCTCAAAACAAAAAAGACGGTTGCTGTATTCTCGTTGGAAATGAGCTGTGAGCAGCTTGTTTCAAGAATGCTTTGTTCGGAGGCTCTTATAGACTCAAACAAAATGAGAAAGGGCGACCTTTCGGAGGACGACTGGGTGAAGCTTGCAAGAGCTTCGGGTGTCCTCTCGGAAACAGACATTCTTATTGACGACACGGCGGGTATTACCGTTATGGGTATGAAGGCGAAGCTGAGACGTATAAAGAATCTCGGTCTTGTTGTAATTGACTACCTTCAGCTTATGCAGTCGGACAGAAAGAGCGACAACAGAGTAAATGAGGTAAGCGACATTTCAAGAGGCTTAAAGCTTATGGCAAAGGAGCTTGAAGTGCCGATTATCACCTGTGCACAGCTATCCCGTGGGCCAGAAAGCAGACCTGACAAGACTCCTATGCTAAGTGACCTTCGTGACTCGGGTGCCATCGAGCAGGACGCCGACAGCGTTATGTTCTTATACCGTGACGAATACTACAACAATGACCCCGAAAAGAAGAATATGGCTAAGTGTATTATCGCCAAAAACAGACACGGCTCAACAGGTACCGTCGAGCTTGGCTGGTTCGGTCAGTACACCAAGTTCACAAATCTTGACACACAGCATGCCCAGCAATAACATAACTTTTGAAATTTCGGACAAGATACAAAGAGCAGACCGTGATTTTTCACTGTTTGACGGCTGTAAAAAAATTCTCGTTGCCCTCTCGGGCGGTGCGGATTCCTGCTGTCTTTTGCTTTCCCTGTGGGAAAACCGTGAAAAGTACGGTTTTTCCCTGTGTGCCCTTCACGTCAACCACGGCATAAGAGGCAAGGAAGCAGACAGGGACGAAGACTTTGCAAGAAACTTATGCCAAAAATACGGCATAGAATTTTTCTGTGAAAAGGCTGATGTTCCTCTCCTTTCACGTCAAAGCGGTCTTTCGGAGGAGCTTTGTGCAAGAAACGTGCGCTACGGTCTTTTTGAAAAGTACTGCCGTGAGCACTCCTTTGATGCCGTTGCCGTTGCACATAACGCAGGCGACAATGCAGAGACGGTGCTTTTTAATCTCGCAAGAGGTACAGCTCTGAAGGGTCTGTGCGGTATTCCTCCAAAAAGAGCGTTGACACAAACAAGCTTTATTATCCGTCCGCTGATATATGTAAGCCGTACCGAAATTGAGGAGTGTCTCAAAGAGAAGGGACAAGACTTTGTCACAGACTCAACAAACCTTTCGGATGACTACACCAGAAATTTTCTGCGCCATGAGGTAATCCCAGCCCTTCGCAAAATAAATCCCTCCTTTGAGAATTCGGTTTTAAGAAGTGCCGGTATTTTACGTCAGGATGAGGATTATCTTGAAAAAACGGCAAGAAGCTATCACACAAAGGACTTGAGAATTCTAAGCGGTCTTGACAGGTGCATACTTACACGGGTAATAAGAAATTTATACTGTGAAGTTTCGGACGAAATGCCGCTTTTTTCTCACATTGATGCCCTTGTCGACAAGATTTATTACTTTAAGTACAAGCCTTCATTAAGGTGCTCTCTGTCATTTCCCGACGGCAAAAAAGCATATATTGAAAACGGTATTCTTTCCTTCAGGGAAGACACAAGAAAAAAAGAAATTCCTCTTTCCTTTAATATTAGCCTTTGTGAGGGAATAAATATCATTGACGGCACCGATTTTCTTGTGTATCTTTCCTATAAAGACAGTACGCAACTTCCGCAATTCATCACACATAATAATGAAATTATTTACAAAAAATACACTACAGATTATTTGTATTCTGATAAAATATTCAGCGGTTTATGTGCGAAAAGCAGATCTTGCGGCGACAAAATCCTTCACAACGGCATAAACAAAAGCTTAAAAAGGCTTATGTGCCAAATGAAGACGCCGTCACTTGACAGATTTTCTCTGCCGGTAATTACACAGGGCGAAGAAATACTGCTTGTTCCCACAGTTGCAAAATGCAGCCTTTACACCCAAAGCACAGGCAAGCACGTTGTATGTGTTGCCCTTTACAGACGTTAACCTTTTTTTCTTCAAGGAGTGATGTTAATTCAATGAAAAGCAACGGTAAGATTATTATTTTCTATGTATTACTGATTCTCGGTATACTGCTTGCCACCTCAACTCTTATGAGTGAGGATGCGGCAAAGCCTCTTGACTACAGCGAGGTTGTTGAGCTGTTCCAGAAACAGCAGGTTGATTCCTTTACTGTTAAGGAAGACAACACCCTCATAATTCACACCAAGGAAGGCAAGGACTTATTCCACAATCTGAGAAGCCTTGACCTTTTTCACGCAGATTTAAGCGATGAAATTTTACGCCAGAAGCAGGAAGGTATTCTTACGGACTACAATTTTGACGCCGTAACCAAGCTTCCCTGGTGGGTAAGTTTTCTTCCCTATGCCGTTATAATTGTAATATTCATTATCCTGTGGATTTACATTATGAATCAGGCAGGCGGAGGAAAAGGCGGAAAAATCAACTCCTTCGGCAGAAGCCGTGCAAAATTAGGCGCCAATGAAAAGAGCAAGGTGCTTTTCTCTGACGTTGCAGGTGCAGACGAAGAAAAGGAAGAGCTTCAGGAGGTTGTTGAATTTCTCAAAAACCCCAAGAAGTACATTCAGCTGGGTGCAAAAATTCCCAGGGGCGTACTGCTTGTGGGTCCTCCCGGTACAGGTAAAACCTTACTTGCAAAGGCTGTTGCAGGCGAAGCAAACGTTCCCTTCTACTCCATTTCAGGCTCAGACTTTGTTGAAATGTATGTAGGTGTGGGTGCTTCACGTGTAAGAGATTTGTTTGATACAGCAAAAAAGAGCCAAAATGCCATCATCTTTATAGACGAAATTGATGCTGTCGGACGTCACAGAGGCGCAGGTCTCGGCGGCGGTCACGACGAAAGAGAGCAGACGCTCAATCAGCTTCTTGTTGAAATGGACGGCTTCGGCAACAACGACGGTATAATCGTTATGGCGGCAACAAACCGTCCCGACATTCTCGACCCTGCACTTTTAAGACCCGGTCGCTTTGACAGACAGATTACCGTAAACTATCCCGACATCAGGGGCAGAGAGGAAATTCTCAAAGTTCACGCACGCAACAAGCCCTTTGAAAAGGACGTAGACCTTAAAACTCTTGCAAAGACAACATCAGGCTTTACAGGCGCAGACCTTGCAAATCTTCTTAACGAAGCGGCTCTTCTTGCGGCTCGCAAGGGCAAGCACCTTATCGGTATGACAGAGCTTGAAGATGCTATGATAAAGGTAATTGTAGGTCCTCACAAAAAGTCCAAGGTTATCACCGAAAAGAGCAAAAAGCTCACCGCTTACCACGAAGCAGGTCACGCCGTTTCGGCTTACTATACCAATAACCACGACAAGGTTCATCAGATTTCCATTATTCCCGCAGGACGTGCAGGCGGCTATACCCTGTATCTTCCCGACGAAGACAAGGATTATATGTCAAAGTCCGATATGGAAGGCTCACTTGTTTCTCTGCTCGGCGGACGTGTCGCGGAAAAGCTTACCTTAAGCGACATTTCAACAGGTGCCTCCAACGACATTCAGAGAGCCACCGACATTGCAAGAAATATGGTTACACGCTACGGTATGAGCGAAAAGTTAGGTCCCGTTGTCTACGGCAACAATCAGGAAGAGGTATTTCTTGGTATGACAATGTCAAACTCAAGAGATTACTCCGAAAGCATTGCTTCCCAGATTGACGACGAAATAAGAGCTATTATCGACAAGGCTTACGGCACAACCGAAAAAATCCTCACCGACCATATGGACAAACTTGTGTTCATTGCAGAATACCTTATTTCTCACGAAATTATGGATGCAGACCAGTTTGAATATGTTATGACCACCGATTCTCCCCTTACCGACGACGTTGAGGCAATTGTTGAAAACAAAGCCAAAAAGAGTGAACAAGAAAACGCCGTAAAGAAGGGTGAAGCGGACAGCGAAGAAAAGAATGCCGAAAACGGCGAAGAGGCAAGCGATGCCGCAAAGAAGTTTACGGCAAAGAAAAAAGACGGCACTTGCGAGTCAGATTCACAGAGCACATCCGACAGTACCGATGCTTCTCAGCAGTAATATTTATACAAAAAAACGGGGGCAGTTTGATGTCTCCCCAAAAGGTTAGACTTTGTAGCGTAGTAGTTTTGATAACTGCTGCGCTATTTTTATGCAGCTAAGGCATTGAGCCGATAAAGCTATGCTAACAGACGGACCTTGACCATTCAAATGTGCTTGAACTACCCTTAGTTTATATTCACTACTATATTTTGCTATAAAAAAACGGTCTTCCTATCGTTAGATTCTTGGTCTAACTTTTGAGTGTCAGTTCGGTTTTTCAGCTTTTTTGTTTAAAACAACAGGCAAAAAGTATAATTTCTTCGAACGTCTTGAGAGCCTATCAAGGGCAAAAAAGGACTGCCCTTTCGGACAGTCCCTTCTGTATTATTTATTATTTATAAGTCCAATAAGTCACCGTAGTCAAAGCCTAAATCTTTACCGTTTTCAGCCTTATCAATTATATTCTGAACTACTGCCTTAACGTCTTCACTGAGAGTTTCATCATTTTCATAGTTCTTAGCTATCTTGTAAGCGCTTGCTGTCACGGGCTCGCCGTATACTACATAGCTCTTTCCGTCAACCTCTATCTTTGTATAAGTCTTTGAAACAAGTCTTACACCGTAGCTATTGTCGGGAATACCGTGAAGCACGCCTGCAAAGAAGGTTGTTGTATCATCTTTGCCGTAGATTATATCAGTATCCGTTCCGCTGATATAAGCAGTACCTGTTGCAACTCTTTCAAAGTCAAGTGTAAGCTCAGCTTGTGCATTGATAAGGTCTCTTTCAAGAGCAATTACAAAACCATATTCCTTAACAATAACATCTGCCTTTGCAGTATTGATAATTCCTGCCTTGAATCTTACACCCACGGGATCCTTTACTCTGAGAGTAACATCATCCACGTTATCAATGCTGTTTGCAAGAGAGGTTATTTCCTTTGCACCGTCTGCGGAAATTACAAAATACTTTGTTCCGACTGTTACAATGTCGTCAGCCTCTGCCTTTTCGGTTATCTGTATAAGCTTTGTTTCATTATCCTCAAGCACAAGACCAAACTTATTGCCGTCGATTTCAAACTGCTTACCGTCAATTTCTGCATATCTGAAATTAGCGTCAGCGTTCTTTTCGCCGATGTCTACACATACGTAGCCAGAAAGCTCACCATCATAAACCAGGTTACCGTTTGTTACAACTGTGCCCTCGCCTACAATTTCACCGATAACAAATGTACCGTTATTAAGAGTTACGGTTGTATCTGCTGTTGTGTAAAGTGTGTCCACCGTAAAGATATTGCCCTTTGCATCTACGTTATAAGAATCAATTACGTTAACCTTATCAACCTGTGCATCCTTATTAAGTGCTTTTCTTTCAAATTCAATCCAGTCAACATTTGCATTACACTTCATAGCACTGGGCTTCAATGCAAAGCCTGTGATTGTTCCTGTAACATCTGAAATGTCAAAGCTGTAAACAATCTGTTCGCCTACTGCGGTAATATCCTCAGAGTAGGTATACTTTTCACCATCTGCGGTAATTTCAAGAACAAGCTTAAGGTCTGTTTCTTCAGTACCCGAAAGGTTCATTCTTACGTTGAAGCAATCATAGTTTTCAGAATCAAGAAGAAGCGAAGAATCCGAAATAACTACACCCTCGTCATAAGAAAGTACAGTACCGATACCGTTTTCAACCACTACATTGAAGCCACCGAGAGTAATGCCTTCATCGTTGCCGTCCTCGTCGAAGTGCCAGCCTTCTGCAAGTGCCCATACTGCGTATACCGTTGTAGCTGCAGTAACATTTACGCTCTTGACCGTTTCACCGTCCTTTTCAAGTGACCAGCCGAGGAATTTATAGCCGTTTCTCGTGGGAACTATCGAGGAAAGTGTATAATTGCCGTATGCAAAATCGTCAGCATCGGGAAGGTTTGCAACCTCATCCTCTGTTCCCTTATCATAGGAGAGTTTGTATACATCGGGCTGACCTGTAATTGTAACTGTATGAGTTGCATATACATCGCTGTCATATGCACTTGTTGCAGTTACCTTAACAGTACCGTTGATCTTTGCCGTAAGAGTACCGTTCTCGTCAATTTTTGCACATTTTTCGTTATCAACGCTCCAGATTACGTCTGTTGCTGTATCGGAAGGATAAGTAACTGCTGTAAGATTAGCTGTGCCAAAAACTTCTGTAATGCTGTCTGCACCCTGAATTTCAATTGATTCAGGAACAAATACGTACTCTGCATCAAGAGTTGCGGGGACTGCCTTTTCAAACTGTTTAAATACTCTCTTTGCGATTTCTTCCATACCGAGGTCGCCGGGATGTGTACGGAAGTCAACTGTGTAATTACCTGTGCCGTCATTTAGCTGGTCATCGTATGCCGCATATTGCTCCCATGCAAGGTAAGGATTGTACTTCCAGTCTGCGTTTCCTCTGTCATAAATCTTGCCCGTTTCGGGATGTTCATAATATCTCTTGGATTCATCAACCTTGCTGTAATCTGTAATATCGGACATATCAGCTACATAGAAGCCGTACTTTGCCGCATACTTCTTGATAACATTGTTTCTTGTTCCGTAGCCGAATGGAGTAACAACAACTACTACCGACTTTACAGGACGGCATTCGTCAATCATACCGTAAAGAACATCGTAGAATGTTTCTTCGATAATACCCGTGCCCAGGAAGTTTTCTGAAAGCTGAACAGTAATTACATTAGGCTGATTGTCAAGAATGTAGCTCTTAATCAACTTGAAGTTTTCTTCATTTTCAAGTGCTGCCTTTGCTTCTTCTGCGGTGGTTTTATTCGTACTCACCTTTTCAGTTGATGAGGAAGCAATTCTGTGAGCCTTCATTGTACCATTAAGTCCGTTTGTAAGGTGATACTGAATTCGGTTATAGTAGTCGAGCTCAGGCTTGGATGCCGCCATACCTCTTGCAGTCTCAGCAGG
>JAZRKT010000145.1:0-17451 GCA_045646465.1 Eubacteriales bacterium
ACTCACCTTTTCAGTTGATGAGGAAGCAATTCTGTGAGCCTTCATTGTACCATTAAGTCCGTTTGTAAGGTGATACTGAATTCGGTTATAGTAGTCGAGCTCAGGCTTGGATGCCGCCATACCTCTTGCAGTCTCAGCAGGCGAGCACCAGATTGCAAACTGTGTCGTACCGCTGTGTAAGCAAAATGAGTTACCGAGAGCAAGATAGTTAAAGTCATATGCAACTATCTTTTTTCTCTGACCTGTTATGGTAATAGTAACAGAGCCGCTGAAGGAAGAATCTTCAAGTGCAGTTGCAGTAACGGTTACGGTACCGTTTGTAACAGCAGTTATTGTTGCTGTGCCGTCTCTGTTTGCGGTGAGCTTAGCATTACCGCCGTCAACACTCCAGTTTACTGCATCTGTGGAAATTTCCTTATTTGCAAAAACACTTGCGCTGAGGGTAACCTCGCCGCCATCTTCCGTAATTGAAGTGCTTGAAGCATTTATCTTAACTGCCATATCAATTTCAATCTGATCCTCCTCATCGGGTTCTTCGCTTGTTGCATAGAAGTATACGATGTCGGCTTTGGAGTTTTCTGTTATCTGACCCATAAAGCCGTTTATGTACGTTGCAGTATCGGGAACATTTTCAAGGTAGCAGATATGGTCAACCGTTCCGTCGCCGTTCTCTACTATCTTATAGTCTGAGGAATATGCGGTATTTGCATCGTCATAATCTTCACCGTCCCATTTATAGTGGAACTTAATCCAATCTGCCGTGGTGCTGTCAAGTGTTTTTACGACAATGTACTTATGTGTTGCGGGAATTGAGAAGTCTTCCACATGAGTAAAGCCACCTATATTTGTACTCACGCTGATTGTACTGTCAATATTGAAAACACCGTCAACCACCGAAACCTCATGTGTTCCTTCGGTTGTGCCAGTTGCGGTAATCTTCTTGATACCTGTATCGGAAAGGGAGTCTGCCTCCAATGCATCAAAATACATACCGTACTTAGATGTATCTACGCCCACATATATTTTCTTTGTTACGTTGTATGAGGGGTCTTCCTTACTTGTAGCAGTAACGGTTACAACACCTGTAGCCGCCTTTGCACGAACAAGCACCGTTCCGTCATCATTTATCTTAATGGAAGCTACATCGTCGGGGTCGGATACAGAAAGTGCATAGCCTTCGTCAAATACTCCCTCAAGCTGGGACTTGAATACTGCTGAAACAATTGTTTCCTGACCAGGCATTGAGAGATATGAGGATTCTGAAACAGCCTCAAGGCTGAAATCATTGTTTGTATAAAGCTTGATGCTTTCAAGCTTTTCATCTCCTGCCAGATAAGCAAGCATAAAGGAAGAAGCATCGCTCCAGTATTCAAGTTTTGTGAGGTCTACATAGTAATCTCTTGCTTCTGTAGTTGTTGCTTCAATATCAATGCTTCCAGTTTCTTTATCTTCCGCCTGATACAAAAAGCTGTATGTTTCACCAACCTCTGTGCCACTAAGGCGTATGATCATTGCCTCATAATTTGCAGGGTTAACAGGTACATTGATTATACCGTCATAGCTGTTTAACAGCGTTTCAACGTCAACTTCATAAGGGAATACAACACTTACTTCGTATTCAACGGTAATGCTACCAAGAGTGTAGGTAGCCGTTGTTGTACCTTCAGCCAATGCAGTAAGCTTAGCTGTGCCGTCTTGGTTTACATCCAGTGCAACAATCTCTTCGTTATCAACCTTCCACTTACCGTTTGTTATATCAAGTTCGCCATCAAGAAGCTCATTGACAACGGGAACAAGCACTGCTGTGTCATCCTTGGCACCAAGCTTGCCCTCCTGCTCGATTGAAATCATCTGATGCATAGAGGAAGCGTAAAAAGTAACGTTCTCATTTTTAAGTGCAATCGTTTCTACAGCCGCACCGCCTATAGAGGTAGACCATGTAGGAACATAGTAGTTGCCGTAACGGCCTGCTTCAGGTGTGTAGCTTGTAATGATATTGCCGTTTTCGTCAAATGCCTGATAAATTGTGCCAAGCAGCTGTGTGCCGTCGGGAGACATAAACTTAAATTCATATGCGGGGACTGCATACATATCGTCAATATACAGGCTTGTATCAATTGTGTTAGCAACAGGAACAAAAGCATCAAAGTAAAACATGGTCAATTCCTTGGACGAGCTTTTGCCTGCCATATGAATAAGCTCATCAACTTCAACCCAACCCGATTTATTCGAAATCGCTGTAGACTTGACATCATGGGCGCCAGTAGTCGTGTCACACCTAATCAATACAATTGGATTATCGCTGTAAACACCATTCGCTGGCATATTGTCATTGTCAGCAAC
Organism: Eubacteriales bacterium; assembly: GCA_045646465.1. Classification (GTDB taxonomy): domain Bacteria; phylum Bacillota; class Clostridia; order Oscillospirales; family CAG-382; genus UMGS1387. The sequence continues at coordinate 2,344 of JAZRKT010000145.1, forward strand.
CTTGCTCATTTTATAAGAAAAATGAATGGCATCGTGCCCCAGCAAGTCCAAAAGATACGCACTTCCGTATTTAACGAAAAGTTTGTGCCTTTCTACGGAACAGTCGGCATCAACAAACCACTTAATTACCTTGCCGTTTTCTTTATGAGGATCGTCTGCGATGCTCAAATTATCATTCGGTTCAGCAATGCGTAAAAATATTTCATCAAGTTCCTCTTTCGAGGTGTTTTCACCCGTCAGTGGTTCCGCTGTACCGGTAAGCATATTGATACCGGGCTTAACTTTCTGTGCAGCGTTAAGCTCTGCCAAATAGGCACTTTCGGCCATAATTTCCTGTGTCGTTTCTACTGTCGAAACCGACACGGGTGCTGCCATAACTGTTGTGGTAAATACCATAAGAACAGCTAAAAGCATACTGAGAATTCGCTTCATAAATAGCAACTCCTTTTACTTACTGAATTTTTCTGTATAACAATACTATCTCATTTTACATCAATTTGTTTTTTTTGTGAAGGGTTAAATATAAACAATTTGGTAACTTCATTAATTCATAGTTAATCTAACGTTCATTTTTGCTTATTTTTTGTACCATTTCCACAACTTTTCAATGTGTTTCTTACACAAAAAACCGTTTTTATTGTGCAAATTGCATCAATTAGTCAATCTGCAGAAAAACATCTTTCGATTTTGTTAACTTTGCACAAATAAACGGAATGTTTTTTAAGCAAACTATCCATATACCAAAAGGCTGTTGTAAAAAAATTCCTTTACTGACGTGCATCAATTATTTTTTCAATCTCGCACACATAAACGGTATGATAATCGTAACCGGGATAGTTCTTTTCAAGAATCGCTTTATCAATAAAATCGTCTTCTTTCATATCGGCACAGAAAAGCTTTTTCCCTACAAAAGTAATGTGCGCCTCATCGAAGAAAACTGCTGCGTCCTCTACCCTTGCCGTAAAGCCCGCCTCCTTGAGCTTATCGCCGTCGCGTCCCGAATGACTGCCGCAGTAGGAAAGAGCCTTTTTCATTTCCTCTCCAAAAAAGGAAAGTGTGATTTTATCCGACTTATCGATAAATTTCTTTGTATACCTCTGCGGTCTTACAAAGCAGAAAAAGACGTTTTTGTTCCACAGCACGCCCATTCCGCCCCAGCTTACAGTAAGAGCATTATAGGGCAAGCCTTCTTTTTTTTCCTTATCATATGCCGCCGCAAGTGCCCACTTATCATCAAGGAGCTTAAAAACATTCTCCTTAAAATCCTTTGGATTTACTGTCATCATTTCAATCACCTCAATACATTATATTACATTTCCTCTGTTTAATGCAAAAGCGGAACGGCCTTCCTTGACCGTTCCGCTGAAAAAATGCAAATTACTGATTAAACAATTCCCTGAGCCATCATAGCATCGGCAACCTTCTGGAAGCCTGCAATGTTAGCACCTGCAACGAGATTGTAGCCAAGACCGTACTTTTCGGAAGCGGCAGCAGCGCTGTCATGGATGTTAACCATAATACGTTCAAGCTGTTCGTAAACCTGTTCGGGGCTGAATACTGTGTGGCCTGCGTTCTGACCCATTTCGATACAGGAGCAAGCAACACCGCCGGCGTTTGCAGCCTTGGAAGGACCGAGAACAACGCCGTTTTCCACAAGGTAAGCCATAGCCTCGTTTGTGGTAGGCATATTGGAAGCTTCGCAAAGGAACTTACAACCGTTCTTAACCATAGCCTCTGCTTCCTTTATGCCGATTTCGTTCTGAGTTGCACAAGGAATATAAAGGTCAGCCTTAACGCCCCAAGGCTTTTCGCCAGGGAAGAACTTTGCGTTAGGGAACTTTTCTGCGTAAGGTGCGCAGACATTCTTTCCGGAAGCACGAAGCTCAAGCATAAAGTCTTCCTTTTCCTTTGTGGAAATTCCGTCGGGATCGTAGATATATCCGTCAGGTCCTGAAATTGTAACAACCTTTGCACCAAGCTGGTTGAGCTTCTGAACTGTACCCCAGGATACGTTACCAAAGCCTGATACTACAACTGTCTTGCCTTCAAGTGTTTCACCGAAGTGCTTAAGCATTTCTCTTGCGAAGAATACTACGCCATAGCCTGTAGCTTCCATTCTGCCTGTAAGACCGCCGTAAGGTATACCCTTACCTGTGAGAACGCCCTCATATACATTCTTAAGTCTCTTATACTGACCGAACATATAGCCAATTTCCTTTGCACCAACGCCAAGGTCACCGGCAGGTACGTCTGTTTCAGCACCCATATGACGGAAAAGCTCAGACATAAAGGACTGACAAAAGCGCATAATTTCTCCGTCGCTCTTGCCTGTAGGATCAAAGTCCGCACCGCCCTTGCCGCCGCCGATGGGAAGTCCTGTAAGGCTATTCTTGAAGGTCTGTTCGAAGCCGAGGAACTTGATAATGCCGAGATATACGTTAGGTGCAAATCTGAGACCGCCTTTATAAGGACCGATTGCACTGTTGAACTGAACTCTAAAGCCGCGGTTTACCCGAACGTTGCCGTTATCGTCAACCCACGGTACTCTGAACACGATTGTTCTTTCCGGCTCAACAAGTCTTTCAAGAAGAGCCGCCTTTTCATATTCGGGATGCTGTGCGATTACAGGCTCAAGGCTTGTAAGAACTTCTGTTGCCGCCTGAATAAATTCTGGCTGCTCTGCGTTCTTTTCCTTTAACTGGTCAAGCACTCTCTGTAAGTATGACATTGATATTTCCTCCAATGTATATATAAATTTATCATGATTGACAGGCATTTTCCAAACCTTATCACCCATTATATGGTGTCAGTATATCACACATTATTACATATTGCAAGTATTTTTTAAAAATTTGAAATATTTTATTATAAAAATTCATATTTTGTCCTATTTTTTAGTTATTTTCGGCATATTCGGCGATTTTTGAAGGAATTGAGAGTTTAATATTCATTTACTTTAGTTTGTTATAAGTTTAACACATTTTTTCTGCCGCAGACAAAAATATTAACAAAATACGAGTTTTATATCATTAAAAAATATGATAAAATAGTCGCAACAAGCATAAATTCAGGAGAAATATAATGAAAAAAATACTTATAATTACAATAAGTCTTTTACTGGTGTTAAGTCTTGCAGCCTGTAACCAAACAAAAGACCTCTACAAGGAATCCACGGCAGATAAAGCTCATAAGGCTCTTGACAAAAGGGAAAAATTCACCAGATATGAAGACCTTACCAACCGTTTTATGGAATACTGTCAAAGCGGCAATCTTGAAGGAGTGTACAGTCTTTACTACGACGACCTTCTCACCAAAACATATCAGCGCATATCCGACAAGATAACAAAAGAAGAATTTGATGCAGGAATAAAAGCGGAGATGGAAACCATTTACAGCTATGAGGAATTTGAATACGGCTGTGACAAAATGCCTACCATAAGCTCCCCTTTGTCCTACGTAAACCAGCTTATTTACCACACAGGAGGCGAAACACTTAAACTTTCCGATTCACAGGTTTCAAATTGTGTTGACCTTCGTGTTTACAGGTATGAATCGGCGTATCCCTCAGACCATATGATGGCGTGTATTGACGGTTACTGGTATTTTGTCGTTTAGGGTTTGATCTTCTATTTATTATATTATTTGGGTGCTCTCTTCATTTCTTTTGAAGAGAGCACTTTTTTGTATCTTTTTTAATTAGTTTTATGTTTCGCCGGGAGGTTTCGCCTCTGTGGACGACGTACAGAATTACAGCAGTCTTTGCGCCGCTGTTAGGTGCAAAGACGACCTTTACGAGAACCAATAACACAATATCGCCCACGGTTGCCTACGTCAATTACTGTCAGGCTTCCAGACAAAAAGAACTGCCTCAAAAGAAGCAGTTCAAAAAATCAAAAAGAAAGAATAAGTATCATTCTCTTACTTGTTGCCCTTAGCCTTGGGGTTAACAAGGTCACGCCAGTCAAGCGTACCCTGGTCAAGAGCAAGAATAAGTGCCTCTGCCGTTGCTATGTTTGTGGCAAAGGGTACGTTGTAAATGTCGCATAAACGCAAAATGTTATGCTCCGCTTCTCTGTATTCGGGAGCAGCTATGGTGTTTCTGAAGAACAGAAGAAGGTCTATCTCGTTAAAAGCAATGCGGGAAGCGATTTGTTCTATACCACCCTGCATACCAGACATAAGACAGTCAATATTCAGTCCTGTGGCTTCGGATATGTATTTTCCCGTAGCATCGGTGGCACAAAGCTGATGCTTACATAGGATACCCTGATAAGCAATGCAAAATTCGGTCATCAGTTCTTTTTTTGTGTCAGAGGCTATAATTGCTATTTCCATACAATAACCCATTCCTTTCTCAGAACGCATCCCGTACAGGCATACGTTACATTATTTTTTCAATTTAAGCCGCCTTGGTGTCTTTAAAACACCCTTTTCTTATTTACTCCCGTGTCCACACCCTTGAACAGCGGAACCTTCTTGCCTTCGCATCTTGATGCTATGTTGTTTACAGCTACCGAAAAGGGTGTTGTACCGCCGTATATTTCATGAGCAAGCTTACCCATTTCCTGTGCCTTTGACATTGAATTGCTGAAGGGCACAACTCCGTAAAGCTGAAGCTTTGTCTTTGAAATGATTTCGTAAAGACCTACGTTTACGCCGTCCTTTACATCCTTGGACTTAAAGCCGTTGACGATAAGACGTATTTCAAGTCCGCCACTTGTCATATTGTCCTTGCCATAGCCCGTAAGCTCGTTAAGTGCAATCGCCGTCTTTTCCGCCGCCCTTATTGAAGCTGCCGTGTGAAGCGATACCACAAACGCCTCGTCTGCCATCAGTGCAAGCTTTCTGTACAGGTTATCAGGTCTTGCAGGTAAGTCAAATATTACATACTCAAAGCGCGTTGTCAGTTTTTTTACAAAATCCGCTATTGCCTCGTCCGTAAAGCTGTCGGAAGCTACGCCGATTTCGTTTCTTTCGGGATAAAATGCAGGTGCCGATATAAAATGAAGATTATCGCATCTTGTATCTCGCACTATTGCATTGTCAATACTACACGTTCCTTTTATACAGTCGCAGATATTGAACAGTGTCGAGTTTTCAAGTCCCAGCACTATGTCAAGGCATCTTGATTCAAGATCGCAGTCCACCGCAACCACGCTGTGTCCGTGGCGGGCGAGTGTCATTGCAAGATTTGCAGATAAGGTGGTTTTACCCACGCCTCCCTTAAAGGAAGTTACAATATAGCTTTTCCCCACTTTTACGCCCTCTTTCAACGGAACACACCTAAAAATTCACTATGTGTCCCCTTTATTATACCAAATAATCGTATATTTGTCAATCTTGATAAATATATTTTTAAAATTTGGATACTTTAACATACACAAAGCTCTTTGTTTGTGCAGTTTCAATAATGTTGCCTTAGTGTAATAAAGCATTTTTACACATTTTGTCAACTCAAAAGTGTCGCATTGTCGAATAATACACAAATTGTTCATAAAAAACTTGTTTATATATCTTGAAAAGCGTAAACGGTTATAGTATAATTGATACATAATAAATCTATGAGGTGAATACATATGAAAAAATGTTTGGCACTTATCCTCTGTTTTTGCGTGATTGCAAGCACATTCAGCATTTTTACACAGGCTATTGATATTGAAATCGACCTTAGCGACCTTTTCAATCCTCCTGCAGGTGGTGACAACGGTAACGACGGCGGTGACACAGGCGATACGGGCGACAGCGGTGACACAGGTGATACCGGCGACAGTGGTGATACAGATGATTCCGGCGACAGCGGTGATACAGATGATTCCGGCGACACAGGCGATACGGGCGATAACGGTGATACAGGCGAAGACTCACAAGACAAGCCTTCCTCATCAAGACCTGGCAACGGAATTGAGGTTGACAACCACACATCAGGTAATTCCGATAAAGACAAGGAAAAGGAAGAAGAAAAGAAGGAAGAAGTTGTTTACAACTCTAAGTTTGATGATGTTACCGAAGACAAATGGTTTTACAGCTATGTTACCGAGCTTGCTTCAAAGGGCATCGTAGAAGGCTACGAGGACGGTTCCTTCAGACCTCAGAACAATGTAACAAGAGCAGAGTTCATCAAGCTTCTTGTTGTTTGTATGGACTATCCCACAAGCGCGCTTCCCTCCTTTGACGACGTTAAGGAAAAGGACTGGTTCTACAGCTATGTTTCAACTGCTGTAAAGAACGGCATTGTTGTCAAGGAAGAATACGGCAATTCCTTTAAGCCCAACGAGGTTATCTCAAGAGAAGAAGCGGCAAAGCTTCTTGTAAGAGCTGCTGGCATCGAAACAGGCAAGTTTGAAACACCTTACGCTGACAGCCAGGACGAATATGTAGTTGCTCTTTACACCATCTGTCTTATGCAGGGTACTGTGGATACCGAAAGCGGAAAGAGATTCTTCAATCCCGAAACAGGTATTACAAGAGCAGAAACAAGTACGGTATTCTCAAGACTTCTTCAGTACAAGGCAGACCCTGAAAAGTTTGTTGAAGAAAAAATGGAAGAATACGGACTTGAAGAACTTAAAACCGTTATGGCAGCCACAAGCGATTTCAACAACGAAATATACGGCATCGGGGTTTCCCCGATGTCTTTTTATTTTTACACCCTGGACAAAAATGCCGACCACAACTTTTTTTCAAATTCCCTTTTAGCCTCATATGAAAGTGCCTTTTCCCATCTTCCCGAAATATTCACCTTTACCGATATTATGTTTGAAAAGGAACAAATTGGCGACTCAATAAGAATCAAAGTTTTCCTAAAAAGCATCAGCGACACCTATTCCCTCCAGGACCTGCTTGATATAAGACAGTATGGCGAAATATATGCAGACAAGACCGTAAAAGAGCTTTTTGGCGGCATCGACTTAAGCTCACTTTCAGACATTGAAAAAGCAAGAATCATATACAGCTTTCTTGTTAGGAACACCGCCTTTGTGGATGAAAGTGAAAGCCGTGACATCCACTACACGGCACTTGGCGTTTTTTCATTAAAGCAGGGCACCTGTCAGGGCTTTTCCTCCGCCTTTAATATGCTGGCAAGAAGTGCAGGGCTTGACAGCTGTGCCGTATCCTTTGACAACCATTCCTTCAACTGTATTTTAACAGGCGGAGAGTATCTGTTTTTTGATGGTGCGTACGAGGTAAGCTCGCGTCTTTATTCACCCAAGGACAGCACCTCTGTCAAAGATGAAGAATACAGCTTTTTTGCACTTTCCCATGACAAAATGCAAAATGTTCACGGTAATTTTTCTTTGCCTCTTGCATTTTGGTGTACTTTAGAGTAAAATAAGGTGAATATACTTTAAGGAAAAGTGATTATGGAAAAAGAAATATATCTTGACAATGCCGCAACCACGCAGGTTGATACGGATGCTGCACATCTCGCCTTTGAGGTTATGACAAGCCTTTACGGCAATCCCTCCTCTGCACACGCCAAAGGTCTTGAAGCGGAGCATCTGCTTAAAAAGGCAAGAGCGCAGGTTTTATCCTGTGCCGGCTATACTCAAAAGGAAGCAAGTGCAGTTTTTACCTCCTGCGGAACAGAAGCGTCGGGCAGTGCAATTTTAAGTGCTTACAAAGCCCTCGGAAAAAGAAAGCATACCGCCATAATTTCCGACTCCGAGCACCCAAGCGTCGAAAATACGGTGTGTGAGCTTGAAAAAAGCGGTGTTAAGGTGCACAGAATTCCTTCCGTCGGCGGAAAGCTTCACCTTGAATTTGCCGAAAAGGTGATGACGGACGACGTTTTTCTCATTTCGTGTATGGCACTTAACAACGAAACAGGTGCAATATACGACGTAAAGCAGTTGGGACTTTTAAAAAAGCGCAAATGTCCCGAAGCCTTCTTCCACGTCGATGCAGTACAGGGCTTTACACACCTGCCGTACAGTCTTTCGGTATTTGATGCCGATTTCATTTCGGTAAGCGGTCACAAAATATATGCCCCAAAGGGTGTGGGTGCTCTTATCATAAAAAAAGGCACACGCTTTACACCCCTTCTTTTGGGAGGCGGTCAGGAAGGCACTCTTCGTTCAGGTACAGAAAATCTGCCGTCAATATGTGCCTTTGGGCTTTGCTGTGAAAAGGCGGAAAAAGAAAAATCCCAAAGGCTTGCACATATTAAAGAGCTCAACCTTTATGCCCGACAGGTTCTTTCAAAGGAATGTCCCTTTATCCTTTTCAACACTCCCTGCGACGGCTTTGCAAGCCACATTCTTTCGGTAAGTGTTCCCGGTATAAGAAGCGAAATTATGCTGAGGTTCTTATCCAAGAACAAAATATACATTTCGGCAGGAAGCGCCTGCTCGTCAAAAAGTGCCGACAACAGAGTTTTATCCGCCTTCGGTCTTGACGACAAGGTTGCTGATTCAACGCTCCGCATAAGCTTTGGTATATTCAACACCAAAAGCGACATTGACGCACTTGCCAAAGCTATTAGGGACGGCAACGGCTCACTTATTCACACATTAAAATGATGAGGTATCGATATGAAGGTAACAGATGTTTACGCTCTTCTTGAAAATCTTACAGTTGAATGTACCCTGTGCAAAACACCAAACTTGGATATAAGTGACGTTGTTTATGACTCCCGTCTTGTTACAAATGGCAGTCTTTTTGTTGCCATCACGGGCGTTGTTACAGACGGTCACATATACATTCCAAAAAGCATTGAGGCAGGTGCCCGTCTTATAATCTGCGAGGACAAATCGGCTTTTGACAAATGCAGCGCACAGTATCCAGACGTTTCCTTTATTCTTGTGTCAAGCTCGCGTAAGGCCCTTGCAGTATGCTCAAAGCACTATTTTTCCTGTGCCTGCGACAAGCTTAAAATAATAGGTCTTACAGGAACAAAGGGTAAAACCAGCACCTCCTTTATGATTGCAAAAATCTTAAATGAAGGCGGAAAACGCTGTGGCATTATCGGCACAACTGGCGCATACTTTGAAAATTACTACGAGGAAATGAGCCATTCAACACCTGAGAGCCGTTCCCTTCACTCTCTATTTTCAAAAATGGTGTCATTGGGTGCGGAATATGTTGTTATGGAGGTTTCCTCCCAGGCTCTTATGATGGACAGAGTTTACGGTATAAGCTTTGACGTTGGCGTTTTCACCAACATTTCTCCCGACCACATCGGAGAAGGTGAGCACAAGGACTTTGAAGACTATCTTTACCACAAGGCTCTGCTTTTCACAATGTGCAAAGGTGCCATTGTCAATGCAGATTCCGACAGAGCAGACTACATTCTTGACATCTGCAAAAAATCGGGCATAAAAGCCGTTACATATTCCTGCAGAGAAAACGCCGATTTTTGCGGACAGGATGAAAGCTTCTTTATTGACGGCACAATGAAAACACGCTTTACCGTAAGCCAAAAGGACGGTGAGGACTTTGAGGTACAGGTGGGCGTACCTGGAAAATTCTCGGTATTCAACGCACTTTGCGCTCTGAGTACGGCACTAAGTCTCGGCTGTAGCAAAGACGACGTACAGAAAGCCTTATACGACGTAAAAGTAATCGGAAGAATAGAGCCTGTCACAAACGAAAAGCTTGTTTGTCCCGTTATTATTGACTACGCACACAATGCCGTAAGTCTTGAAAACGTTTTCAGTGCAATAAAGGCTTACAGTCCAAAGCGTATATTCTGTGTTTTCGGCTGCGGAGGCAACCGTTCAAAGCTAAGACGCTACGAAATGGGAGAAATTTCAGGCAAAAACGCCTATCTTTCCATTATCACCGCCGACAACTCACGCTTTGAGGAGCTTGACGACATTATAGCTGACATTCTCATTGGTATACACAAAACAGACGGAAAATACGAAATAGTAAAGGACAGAAAGGACGCCATTTACAGAGCACTTGACCTTGCAAAGCAAGGCGACGTCATTCTTCTTGCAGGCAAGGGTCAGGAAACATATCTTGACGTAAAGGGCGTAAAAACTCACTTTGACGAGCGTGAAATTGTCAACTCCTATTTTGAATAATCAATAAAGAGCATTTTGACTCTCCCCTTTCATATTAAATGATTTGGCAACTTAAAGGAGCTTTTCATAATATGAAAACGGGAGAGTTTTTGTTTTCCCCTTTTGGAGGTGCTTCTTTATGGAATACAAATATCTGGTTTTCAGCTCTGTTACCTACAGCTTAAAGGGAATGTCAGCGTTAAGCAAAAAAGGCATTCCCTCAAGGCTTGAAAAAATAAAACACATCCCGTCGCTTGGCGGCTGCGGCTATGCACTTGCGGTAAAGTTCGATTTTTTATCGGCAGCTCTCGCGGTACTTCAATCGGAAAAGCTGACTGTATCCGAAATACTTGACGGTGACGAACAGAGATGAATGAGCTTGTTTATCTTGACAACGCCGCCACCACCTATCCAAAGCCACGTAATGTTGCCGCCGTCCTTCCCTATTCGCTGTACAATTACGGAAATCCCGGCAGAAGCTCACATTCTCTGTCCCAAAGCTCGGCAAAGCTCATTTATTCCTGCCGTGAAATAATCTGCAGTCTGTTTAATTATCAATTTCCCGAAAATGTGGTGTTCACCTACAACACCACCTACGCCCTCAATATGGCAATAAACGGTCTTTGCCCTAAAGAAGGCAACATCATTATATCAAATATGGAGCACAATTCCGTTCTCCGTCCCGTGAACGCTCTATGCCAAAAATCTGCAGGAAGCCTCAGATACTCCGTCTTTGACTGCCTTGGAAGCGAAGAAGAGATTTTATCATCCTTTGCAAGCACCGTTACTCCCGATACGTCTTTAGCCGTCATAAGCGGGTGCTCAAACGTCACGGGCAAGCTTCTTCCAACAGAAAAAATCGGCGAAATATGCCGTGCAAAAGGAATTAAGCTGATACTTGATATGGCACAGAATGCAGGTATTGCACCTATAGACCTTTCCCGTCAGTATTTCAGCGCCGCCTGCTTTGCCGGTCACAAATCGCTGTACGGTATTATGGGAAGCGGCTTTTGCATTTTTGCACAGAACGAAAATCCCGACAGCTTTATTTACGGCGGAAACGGCACACATTCTCTGTCACGTGAGCAAAACGGACTTCTGCCCGAAAGGCTCGAGTCGGGTACGGTGGGCGTTCCCTCAATTGCGGCGCTTCGCGAAGGCATAAAGCACGTTATAATCACGGGAACAGACAGCATTTTGGGGTCGGTCACAAATCTTTCCACCTTTCTTACCGACAATCTTGAAAATATGAAGAACATTACGGTCATAGGAAAATGCGACAAAAAGGTTGGCACGGTTTTGTTCAATGTAACAGAACTTGACAGCGAAAGGGTATCATCGCTGTTATCGGAAAAAGGAATATGCACACGGGGCGGCTTTCATTGCTCGGGGCTATGCCATACAAGTCTTGGAACGGTTGAATCGGGTGGCGGCGTAAGAGCATCTTTTTCCCATTTCAACAGCAAAGAGGATGTCACAAGACTTACGGATGCCCTTTGGGAAATTGTCAAAGGTCTTTGATTTTTACGAGCCGTTTGTTTTTGGAACGGCTCTTTTTTGTATTTAGCGGTGTTACTGCGAGAATTATATTGATTTTGTTTTTCGTTTATGGTATAATCGATACATACAGGATTTTATTTCATAAAATTCTCAAGAGCTGACGCTCTTTGTGTTCTTTCGAGCACTATGTCAATTGACGGTGTCGCAAAAATAATTTTGCGGAATCTAAATCGTTCATTGCTTCTAAAGTTTGAGATATTATGGGCAAAAAAGCCTTTCCCTTAAGGGAAAGGTGGGTTACGAAGCAACTCGGATGAGGTGGAAAAATGATAATATTAATTACAGGTGCATCACATACAGGTAAAACTGTTTTGGCACAGAAATTACTTGAAAAATATAAATATCCTTATCTGTCAATAGACCATTTGAAAATGGGATTGATTCGCAGCAAACACACTGACCTTACGCCTATGAGTGAGGATGCAGAACTCACAAAGTATTTATGGCCTATTGTCCGTGAAATAATTAAAACTGCCATAGAAAATAATCAAAACTTAATTATAGAGGGATGTTACATTCCTTTTGATTGGAAAAAAGATTTTGAAAATGACTATCTAAAAAATATCAAATATTACTGTCTTGTAATGAGTCAAAACTATATCAAGAATCATTACAAAGATATAACAAAGTATGCGAGCGTGATTGAAAATCGTTTGAACGATGAAGATTACACAATGGAAAGTGCTATTGAGGAAAATGGTTTAATTTTGGAACTGGCAGAAAAACATAATGTTAATTATATACTTATTGATGATGAATATAGTGTAAATGTTGATTTAGAATATTAACACCTCATCAGTCACTTCGTGACAGCTTCCCCTAAAGGGGAAGCCTTTGAGGAAAACAATTTTTTGTCCCTGACTTGACAAAATCATAGTGTGAGTGTAAGAAGGAGTTAAAAAACCTTCTCCTGATGTGGAGAAGGTTTTAGGAAAAGTTTTCAGAAAAAGTCAAACAAGTAGCGATAGTTTTCGAAGCTTATGCATTATTACATACATGGCGGAATGCTCATCATTTTTAGTGGGCTTACATCTTTGATTTATTAATCTTTCTTTAAGCGGTTTCCAATGAACAAAGCATAAATCCTTGGGAAAAATTTCTCTGAAATAGCGCATGCATAGTTAATAATTATAATTGTAAATACAGCCATAATTAAAAATTTAGGAATTTCCAACCACTCGTAATCCGGAAGACAAAAAGAAAGTATTTTAAGCAATACTATTGCTACATTAAGGTGTGTCGCATAAATAGCAAAAGAACGACGGTAGATTGCCCTTGGTTTGATTCGTTCAATAAAAATATCAAGAATGTTCCACAGAGAAAAGGCGGCAATGGTATACACGATTGTCTCAATTAAATAATTACTGATATGTATCTCCTGGGGAACGATGTTTTTTGCAAGGATATATGACGAAAATACCACTAAAGAAATGATTTGCAATGGTTTCGATGATTTTTTAGAAGCATAATTGAAAAAATGATAGCCAATGATAGCTCCAATCAAATAGAAAACAATTGCCATTGGATAATAAAATAAGTTAGCTGGAAGATGGATTCCAAATAAAGACAAAATTGACAAACAAACAACAGATGTTATACCAATGTATTTGTTTTTTATGATTAAAAACAGAAATGGAGCAGCAAAGGAAAATATAATTATATCGAATATAAACCAAAATGGAATATTGCATTGGTAAAATAAAATACCCTTTAATATGCTTTCCAAAGTCAAAGGATATGGAGCATTAGCTTCGGAAAATTTTGCAATAAAGGAGTATGAGCCGAAAATTTCCCAAAGCATCCATACAGTGTTCCAAAGCAAATATGGGATAACCAGAGTATAGATTCTGGATTTGATTTTTGTCAGGTATTTTTTGGGGTTGTATCCTTTGAAGAAGGATATCCCGGACAGCATAAAGAACATAGGAACTGCGTAGCGTGTAATAGAACGGGAGAAAAAGAAAGAGAATTTATGATTAAATAATGAAATAAAACTGTCGTTCAAGACGGCTGGAGCAAAGTACGAATGTATAAACAAAACAAGAATACTTAATACAAAAGATACATATTCTTTCTTTTTCCAGAAAAGTACTTCGTTTTGACTTTTGTTGTTCAATTGATTCACCTCGAAATTTTTTAAGTCAATTATATCATATAAACTTAGTAAAGTAAAGAGTAATTTTTATTTGTCCTAAAAGTTTGGTATTAGATTATACAGTTTTCATATAAGGATGTGAAGAAATACATAATGAGAAAAAAATTGGGACTTTTGTTTAAATGTATTATTGCAGGCATTATTTCTATTACATTACTGTCGGTATTTTCGTTGATATATTACAATCCACCTGTAGCCATACAACAATCTGATTTTATTACTAACTTTAAATTCAGGGAAAACTCAAATTGGTCTTATATGTTAGAGGGTTTTGGATATGGAGTGACTGATAAACTTGGATATAATAATGCCTATTATACAGATTGTACTGAAGCGGATATTGTATTTGTCGGCAGTTCGCATCTGGAAGCATTACAGGTTCCGCAGAATGCTAATTGTGTTTATCTGTTGAACGAAAAGTTCGATAAAGACACTTTGTTATATAATAACTTCAAATGTCTGAATTTAGGCGTTTCAGCTAATGCGTTTGAAGTATCAGTAAGCAATTTTCCATATGTTTTAGAGAAATATAATAATGCAAAATATATAGTGATAGAAACCGCCAATGTTGAATTTTCACCAATAATGCTTGATAAAATCGTACAAGGAAAGTCTCGAGCTCCAGAAGATGGAAAAGGGGTTATCAACAAAGCAATACTGAGCATACCATACATAAGGCTGATAAACAAAAAAATCAAAGAAGCAAGCATAGCTGAGGTAAATATTGTTACGGATGCAAACAACCCAACCAGTGATGATATGAACATTTACATTGACAAAATGAATGCGATATTATGTGATCTTTCAAAAAAATCCATTGAAAATGACATTGAACTTGTTATATTATTTCATCAGCAATTCTGGGAAGATGCGGACAGAAATATTATCACACAAAATTCTCCGGAATATATAAATGCTTTTAAAATATGTTGTGAAAATAACAACATAAAATTGATAGATGTAACTAATAAGATGATTGAAAGCTACCGAAAGGATTTTAAATGTTCCTATGGGTTCCCGAATACCGCACCCGGTGAAGGACATTTAAACAAAACCGGACATCGTATCATAGCAGAAGAGCTCTACAAAAGTATTAACGAAATGGAGAAAAACAAATGATATTTAATAGCATTACTTTTTTTTGTTTTTTTTCAGTTGTAAGTCTTTTGCTGTTGTTTACGAACATTAACCTTAAAATAAACAAAGATAAAATTTTGTTATTCAGACATATAATTTTATTAGTTTCAAGTTATGTGTTTTACGGTTGGTGGAACTGGAAATGTGCCTTTTTAATGTTAGTATTAACCCTTATATCATATTGGTCCTCACTTAGAGTAGAGAAAACAAAAAGAAAAGTATATTTAATTATTGGAGTTGTTATTCCAC
>JAZRKT010000146.1:0-3318 GCA_045646465.1 Eubacteriales bacterium
GGTGAGAGAATGGGAATCAGGTTTTCGCTAAGATAGGGAAATCTCAGTTGAATAAGCCGTGATACCACAGGGCAAGCACTGCTTATAACAGGACGCCGCACATCCTTGCGTTTTAAATAAAGTCTTGTGTACTCCGTAACAAGCTCTGCAGCTCTTGCAACCTCGAAAACGTGGCTGAAGCCAAGGTCAAGTAAACCCTGAAGCATATAGTCAACATCATCTAAGTTCTGGAACTGACCGTACAGTGACGGCGGTGGCAGAGCAATTACGTATTTTTCATTAAAGGGAATGTCACGAAGAACATCATTGTTGGACTTCTTTGCCTTATGAGGACATAGCATAATGCACTGACCGCAGTCGATACATAAATCAGCATCGATAACCGCATGGCCGTCTCTTATGCGAATAGCCTCAGTCGGACAACGTTTCAAGCAGGTAATGCACCCCTTGCATCTTGAAACGTCAAGGGAAACAGAATGCTTATATCCAATCAAAATATTCACCTCAAGGCCTTACTGTAATTGTTAACGTTGTTCCTTCTCCGACTTTGCTCTTTATATCAAGCTCATCGGAATATCTTTTGATATTTGGTAAACCCATTCCTGCACCGAAGCCGAGAGAGCGAATGTTGTCGGGAGCTGTCGAATACCCCTCACTCATAGCAAGGTTTATGTCGGCAATTCCAGGACCCTTGTCGGTAAGTACAAGAACGATTTTGTCGGGATGGACGAAAAGCTCTGCAATTCCTCCGCCTGCATGGATAACCATATTTATTTCAGCTTCGTACATCGCAATTGAAACCCTTCTGATAACCTCAGCATCAAAGCCGATGTTTCTGAGAATTTTTTTAACCTGTACCGAAGCTTCACCTGCGGAAGAAAAATCGTTTCCGTCAACTTTGAAGGTGTATGAAAGAACGCTTGATGTGTCCATAATTACACTCCTTTCGGAGCAAGCCCGCCGGTGTAAAGAAGACCGCAAGCTTCAAACATACGCTTGCTTGTTGCGAGAATGACAATGCCGGCTTCCTCAGCAAGAGAAAGCATTTCGTCCGATGGCTTTTTATTTCGTACAAAAACAATGCATCTCATATCCATCATTTCAGCAGTTCTGATAACCTGAGGATTAACAAGACCGGTAATGAGAACGGCTTGATCCTTGACGTAGGCGAGAACATCGCTCATCATGTCGCTTCCGCACGCTGAATGAACCTCGTGAGACACACCGTCCTTGCAGCAGAGAACCTCTGCGTCAAGTAAAGAAGCTATATCTGATATTTTCATATATCCGTCCCGCTTTCATAAAAATGGTGGGAATAGTTGCTATACGGGATTATGCAGAGTACTTGGCAATTATGCCGTCAACGTCGTCGGGAAGAAGTCTTCCGTAAACGTCGCTGTTAACGAGAAGAACGGGAGCAAGACCGCATGCACCTACGCAACGGCAGGAGCAAAGAGAAAACTTTCCGTCGGGAGTACAACCGCCGTCTTCAATGCCGAGCTTCTGCTTAAGCTTATCAAATAATTCGCCTGCACCCTTAACGTAGCAAGCGGTACCGAGACATACATTGAATTCGTACTCGCCCTTAGGTTCAAGAGCGAACTGCGCGTAGAAGGTAACTACCTCGTATACCTTTTCTATTGAGATGTCGAGACCCTCTGCTATTTTCTGTTCTACTTCAATAGGAAGGTAACCGTATACCTCCTGAGCTTGCTGAAGAACAGGAATAAGTGCACCGGGCTGACCCTTGTGTGCTGCAATAATTTCCTGTAGTTTTGCAGCCTTTTCCGCTGTATCCTTGAAGGGTACAGATGAAATTGTTGTTGCCATAAGCTATACCTCCTAAAATATATATTAGCTTGTTGTTAATTATATCACAATCCCCTGAAAAAGAAAAGAGCAAAATGCAAAAAAAATCACTTTTTTCAGCTTTTTTTTATCTTTTTTGCGTTAAAAAAGCTATCGGTAACTTTTTTGTGAACAAATAAAAATTTTGTACACATTTCTTTCAGAGGAATGTGAATCGATAATAAAAAATTAACGTATGTTGGTAAGAAATGTAAAGAATGAATGGTATTATAATATCGTCTGCACATGAGTTCGAAACCTTCCTCATGTAAAACAAAACTAAAGGAGTAAATAATATGAAAAGCAGAAAAAAACTGAAACTTATTACCAACGGAGCGATTATAGCTGCTTTGTACGTAGCGCTGACGTACCTTACAAGCGTTCTCGGGCTTGCAAATGGAGCAGTCCAATGCAGGCTTTCCGAAGCACTGCTTGTACTTGCAATGTTCACGCCTTCGGCAATACCGGGACTTTTTGTGGGATGCTTCTTGTCAAATCTTCTGACAGGGTGCGTGATAGCGGATGTGGTGTTTGGCTCTGTAGCAACTCTCATTGGTGCTACGGGGGTGTACCTTCTCAGGAAAAGAACACCTGCCGTGTCAACCTCGGTAAATGTTGTATCAAACGCGGTAATTGTACCTTTTATCCTTAAATATGCCTACGGATTGGACGAGGGAATACTGTATTTTGTTGCAACTGTTGCGCTTGGAGAAATCATTTCCTGTACCTTGCTTGGTACAATCCTTTATAAAACATTGAAAAAACGTGAAAAAACGCTGTTCTGACACAGATATCAGACGAAAATAAAAGGTTTATTATTCCCGTACAGGCTTGCTTTGGCGGGAATTTTTTCGTTGACTTTTGGTATAGAGTGTGATATACTAAATTTGTATAATTGTGTATTAAAAAATTATAAGGGTAGAAATTCTATGAAAATATACGAAAAAGAATATAAAAGAGATAGGACAAACGGCTGTGTTCTTGCTCTTGGGAATTTCGACGGCGTGCATAAAGGACATAAGCGGCTCTTAGATAAGGCTCGTGAGTTTGCGAAGGAAAACGGTCTTGATTTTGGTGTCTATACCTTTGTAAATCATCCTAAATTTCTCGGTGAAAAAAAGCATGAGCTGCTTATGGACGTTCAGAAAAAACTGAGCCTTCTCGATTATATCGGCGGTGCAGATTTTGTGTACCTTGAAGAATTTAAAGACGTCAGGAATTATTCTCCTGAATGCTTTGTCCGATATATTATTGAAAAATTTGATGTCAAATGTACCTTCTGTGGCGAAAATTTCTCTTTTGGAAAAATGGCATCTGGAGACAGTAAACTGCTGTGTCAGCTGATGAATGAAATGGGCAGGAGCTCTGTTGCGGTTGAGACCCTGAAAATTGACGGAGTTACGGTAAGCTCTACCGAAATACGCCGTCTCATAGTTGAAGGCGAAGTTGAAAAGGCAGCTTCTCTGCTCA
>JAZRKT010000147.1:0-9332 GCA_045646465.1 Eubacteriales bacterium
CTGCGCTACACCTCGAAAAATATTAAATTGTAAATGACGTGTGCCCTGTGAAAAACATAGTCGTGGACTGCGACTTGTCAAGCCAAGTCTTGCCACTCGTTGTTTTTCCCCTTCTGCAACTCGCTGCATCCGCCTCGGCGGCGCTCGTTTTCGAAGCCCGAAACAAGCACACTATGGGCTACGCTATACCTCGATTAACGGAGTTATTATATCAAAATACAAATGCTTTGTCAATAGTTTAAAAGTAAATTTGTTTTCACAAATAGATTGCTTTGTGAAAAGTTGTGTCATACACTACGAAAAACATAAGGAGCACTGAGATGAAGAAAATATGCTATTGGTATAGACTACGAAACGCTGTCTGTAAGAGTGTTGCTGGTGAATTTTTTGACTGTCTTTATGCGTACGAGGAAGGACAGTGTTGTTATGAATAAGGTTAGAGGGCAAATCCACAAGCCTATAGGTGAAAATGTAAAGCTGTACAATAAGCTTTATGAGAAATATGACAGATTATTTGGTTTTTTTGTCAAGGAAAACGATGTAATGAAGCGATTGAATAAAATAGCATAGCAAGGCTTTTTCACACAAGGAGAAATTTTCATATATAATGCTAAGGGGTGTACCGTTTGGTATGCTTCTTATTTTTATCTGAGATGAGGTAATCAGCTTGTCAGTTTTATGGACTGCCCTGCTTCTGCCCATATTGGGAACAGCACTGGGAGCAGGCGGTGTATTTATCAAGGGTGTTGAATTTTCAAAGAGCAAGCCTTATCTTTTGTCGCTGTCGGCGGGAATAATGCTGGCTTCAAGCTTCTGGAGTTTGCTTATACCTGCCTTTGAATACGGTGCGGCAATGCCGCTTTTAGGCGTGTGGATGGGTGTGGTGTTTATCATGGTCATCGAAAAGCTGACATCACGGAATATGAGTGTCCGTGACAGCAAATCCGCCTCCTTTATGACGGCGGTGACAATCCACAATATCCCCGAAGGAATAGCTGTCGGAGTTGCGGCGGCAAGTGCTTTCGCTTCACGTTCTCCGTCACTTGCGGCGTCGGCTTTGTCGCTGTCAATAGGCATTGCACTGCAAAATATTCCCGAGGGTGCGGTAATATCTATGCCTTTGTACTACGGAGGAAAAAGCAAGCACAGTGCCTTTGGACTAGGTATAATGTCTGGTATCGCCGAGCCTGTTTTTGCTATGATTTCGCTTTTCTTTTCAGGTGCTGTGATAGGGATGCTACCGTTTCTTCTCGGCTTTGCGGCAGGTGCGATGATTTACGTTACGGTGTTTGACCTATTATGCGATGTGTGCCAAAGCCGCGGAAACAAAGTGCTGTCGGTACTGGTGTTCTTTGCAGGATTTACCCTTATGACGGCGGCGGATTTGGTGGTTTAGAGCGTGAAAAATCCCGACAGGACTTTGTGTGTCTTGTCGGGAAACAGTACCATATTATAATTCAAAAAGCTGAGTTTTCTTTACATCGAATTATTCTTGTGTTATAATTCCGTAATACAGTAATTTTTGCACAAGTCCGGTACAAATGTACAATAGAAAAGAGTCTTCTATGTTATAATAAAATATCATAGGAGATTTTATTTGCCAAGAAGTTACGGACGTTTCGTATATTTATACCAAACAAGGTGTATTGTATCTTTCTGTTTTAAGAGATTTGTATAACAATAGTATTGTTGTGTACAAATATGTATATGTTACATTAAATTTTGCAGAAATCAACCTGTATTAAGTATTTTTCCATAATTACTTGTAATTTTTCTTGAAATTGATTTTTGTATATGTTATTATAAATATATAAATTTGGATACAGAAAAGAAAGGGTTTTATGGTGATTTTAATGGAAAATATTAAGAAAAAGGCTTTGATAATCATATTGTCTTTTATGATTCTGACAGTATGTATTACGTTAAATATTCCGATATGTCGTAGTTTTTCTTTCAAAGCTGATGCACTGTCATCCAGCGGGGTAAATGATATTAATATAACTCTTGATAGTAAGGTCAATCTTCTTGACGAAAAGGGCGCTTCTACGGTTATTACTTCAAGTGTAAGCTGTGCAAACGGGGGGCTTGACGGTATTACCTTTGCTTACTCAATAACAGAAGGACAGAAATATATAGCTCTTACTGACAATGGTGACGGCACTGCTACTATTACATCACTGACGGAAGGGATTTCAAGAATTGAATACAAGGCATCCACAGGCGAAAGTGGGGATTTCTACATTATGAATGAGTACCATAAATTGCCTGATTATGTGCCGAACCAAAGTGTTGTGGATATGACAATTCACAGCTTTGAAGGAAATCACCTTAACTCATATTATGATGTAAAAGAACAAGCCTACAAATTTATCGCCGATCCCAAAATCGTACAAAGCGATGACGGAAAAGGTAATATAGTATACTATACCAGCGGCTTTATGAGATTTACAAAACATGGGCGTGTGGATTCAAAAATATATAAATATCTGCTTCTTACAATAAAAGCAGAGAACACGGCCTCATTCCAGATTCGTTACAATGACGGATACGGCTGGAAAACTGTTGCACAGGGAAGCCCGTCCTTTGATGCAACAGACGGAGAATATGTAACATATGCTGTTAATATGCAAGAAGGTACAAACAGCAGTACTTTCATAGAATTTGTTGTGGGTATATACGGTGAAAGTCCTGTTTATATAAAGGATATACGTTTTTCCGACATTCCTACACTAAATGTTGAAAAAGATGAGGTAAGACGTGTAAAAATAGTAAGTGCCGATAAATTCATAACCCAGGAGGGCGGAAAAGCAAAGGCAAAGGCTGTTCTTTTCTGCAATAAAAAAACAGACAGAAGTTTGATTTGGAAAGTGTCCGAGTCATCAAAGGCATCGGTAACATATTTTGACGGTGGAAATGATGTTGAAATTACTGCAATAAATAACGGCGATGTTACCGTAATGGCTTGCGATAAATTGGATAATGATAACTGTGATAGTGTTACTCTTTCAATTTCAAATCAGCGGGAAAAATTTGCTGTGTATGATATGAGGATTGTTTTCTGGGGGGCATCTGTTACAAAGCACGGTCCTAGTACTGCTCTCGACTGGCATGGCAACTGGGGAATGGCGGCAACGAGTGAAGATAAGGACTATGTTCACAGAATAGTAGCTCGCCTTGAAGAAGAACTCTATCCGTCAAAGGTTACATACGATATTGTTGCAACGGGCTCACAGTATGACGCATCCATTTCCAAGGACACAAAAGTTGATACCGATTATACTTCACATTCAAGTTATCGTGATGTACAAAGATCTGTTTCAGAGCTTAAACCTAACATTTTCCTTTCGGCACAGACGGGAAATTTACGTTCAACGTCGCAGGAGGATTGTGTTTACAACGCATATAGTCAGCTATATGATATGGTTTTCGACGTAGTTCCGGACTGTATAGTGCTTTCGGAATACTGTCAGCTCGCGCATATGACAATGGTTGAAAAGGTGCACTCGCGTCTGTCACAGAGATATGCTGCTGATAGTAGCAAAACTTTTCTTCTTGATCATTCAAAATTGGTAGGAAATCCGCAGTATTTTGCTTCTGAGTGGGCCGAGAAAGACCCGCCGCAGCATGGTGTTGCAGCTCACTGGAACGACGCAGGTATGGATGAGGTGGCAAGAGTCGAAGTTGAAATGCTCATTCCTTATATCAGAACAAATATTCAGCCTACATTTATATACTTTCCTGAAAGGCTTGAGATAACAGGAAGTAAAAGCATTACGTCAAGCGGTGGAAGCACGGCTCTTTCGGCAAAAGTTTATCCGTTGGATTCGTCAAACGAAGTTATCTGGAGTGTTGACGATAAAAAAGTTGCTACGATAAATAAATCAGGTGTACTTACGGCTGTAAATAACGGCACAGTTACTGTCAGAGCAGAGAGCAAATACAATAGTGAGGTATTTGCAACCTTTGACGTAAGCATCAGCGGTCAGCCCGATTCATATAGTGTTACTTATGATGCCAATACAACAGACCAAGTTATAGGAATGCCCGAAAATGATAACTACATCAGAGGAAATCATATTCTTTCGGAAAAACGTCCATTGCGAGATTGCTATACCTTTGCTGGCTGGGCGCTTACAAAAAACAGCACAGAAGTTGTAACAGTTGTTGAAAATGTAAATAGCAACACAACTGTGTATGCCGTTTGGGAAAAGACGGAAGGCTTTGAATTTGAAGGTGAATACGATGAGCATTTTGGCTACACCTACGGATTTGATATAGAGGGTGGTTTTCATGCGGAAGTGACGGACGGCAGAATGAGTTCGATATGTACAGGCGGTGAAAAGGTAAGGTTTATTTCACCTGTGCTGGATATTGATAATCGGGGAATTATGTCATTCAGACTCGAAAGTGCATATTTTGATGATAATTCGAGGATAGTTCTTACCGTAAATAACGGCAGTATAAGTAAAATCTTTGTATATCCGTACAGCACAATGAAAGCTGTTACCTATGTTGCAGATATTTCTGAACTTGGTGAAAAGATAACGGGATTTGATATATTTGTTGATGCTGTACCTGAGAACTCATCTATGTTCCCTATAGCACTTGACTATGTAAGAATTGGTAAAGATAGAAAAATTGATGCAGAAAAAGGAAGCTTTTCAGTTATTACCGACGGTTATGTAATAAGCAATATGGAAACAGCAGATGCTTTGAAGAAAGAATTTGAAATAACTGATAAAAATAATGTAATCATAACTGATGGTGACGGATTTGACATAACCGTACAAGATGTTGAAGAAAGTATGGTTCTTTATATAACTTGTAATAATGAAACCCAATCCCTTTTATCGATAACTGCAAAAAACTTTGGTGAAAATGGAAGATTTCAGCCAGCTGTAACAAAGGTGTATGCCTGCAAGGACGGAGAATTTTACGAAGACGGGATGGTATCAGGAGTTATCACAGCATACGATAAAGGTTCAATTAGAACAAGTGCACCTATGGGTATGAGAGTCATGGCAAGTGTGACAAATGAGCTTCATAACTTTGATGAG
The DNA here is from genome assembly GCA_045646465.1 of Eubacteriales bacterium. Lineage (GTDB taxonomy): Bacteria > Bacillota > Clostridia > Oscillospirales > CAG-382 > UMGS1387. The sequence goes on from JAZRKT010000147.1 coordinate 5,058, forward strand.
GTTGAGGAATACGGCTTTATTGTTACAAATACACGGTTTTTTGACCTTGGTCTGATAGATGAGCTTGTGTATAACACAGAGGTTATTTCAAAGGGACAAATTGTTGTAGGCAAGGCATATTGCAAAGAAGAAGGAATTCATAAAATATATGAGCTTTCCGATGGGCTTGAATATTATACGGCAGTTCTTACCAATATTCCCAAGGACAAATATAGCCTTATGACACCACTTATGTTTCGTCCTTATGTAAAGCTGACAGGAGGACAATATGTGTACGGCGCAAAAACGGTGCGCAGTGCCTGTGAAATAGCAAAGGATATTATGGATGTGGGAACGGCTGATAAGCAGGTTTCCTATGCTGCATCGGAAATTCTTGATATATGCGGTGTTGATTATAAAGAGGACACGTATATTGACATGGGTGCTTTGTGGGACAGAAAATGAAAATGTATATTTCAGGCAGATACATGCCGTGAAAAATATAAGACTCCCGATTTGAACAAGTCCAGAAAAAACGAACAATAGAAAAAAGCCTCCTATGGTATTATAAAATACCATAGGAGGGATTTTTATGCCAAGAAATTATAGACACATTAATGATTATAAAAAGAAATAATCTATATGAGGGAACAAGAGTAAAATACCTTGTAATCTATCGCTGTAAGGATAAACATTCAATAAGCAAAATGCACAATTTTTAAAGGTATCAGGAAGCAGATATAACAAAACTAACTCCACTTGAAAAACCAAGTCAGTATATCGCTTAAAATTGAATATTTATACTATAGGAACTCTTTTTTGTGCTGTTTGAATAAACTGGTGCAGTCCAAAACCGTAACACTTTGCTTTTTATTTATACCGCTTCATCACAACGGCGAAGCCGAAAAAAAGTTCTTTTGGTCACTTTTCTTTCAAGAAAAGTGACAGAAACTCGGGCAAAAACTAACTATACGTTGAATCTGAACAGAACAACGTCGCCGTCCTGAATAACGTATTCCTTACCTTCTGAGCGCATAAGACCTTTGTCCTTTGCTGCGGCAACAGAGCCACACTCAACAAGGTTGTCGAAGGAAACGATTTCGGCTCTGATAAAGCCTCTTTCAAAGTCGGAGTGAATTTTACCTACCGCCTGAGGTGCTTTTGTACCCTTCTTGATAGTCCACGCACGAACCTCCTGAGGACCTGCTGTTAAGTAGCTGATAAGCCCTAAAAGCTCATAGCCTGCGGTAACAAGGTTGTCAAGACCTGATGTTTCGATACCCAGGTCAGCAAGGAATTCTTTTTTTTCTTCGTGCTCAAGCTCGCTGATTTCAGCCTCGATACCTGCACAAACACTGATAATACCTGAGTTTTCACCGTCGGCAATAGCTTTCAGAGCCATATAATGAGGATTCTTTGTAAGGTCTGTACCAACCTCATCCTCGTTGATGTTTGCGACGTAAATTACGGGCTTCAGAGAAAGAAGGGGGACTTCCTTGAGCATTTCAAGCTCGTCGTTAGAATAGTCAAGAAGGCTTGCCTTTTTACCTTCATTGAGGCATACAAGAATTTTTTCCAGAAGGTCAATTTCCTTCTGAGCCGACTTGTCAGCCTTAAGAATTTTCTTTGCCCTGTCAATTCTTCTTTCAACGATTTCAATGTCGGAGTAGATAAGCTCCAGATTGATTGTGTTAACGTCATCAGCAGGGTCAATGTGACCGTTTACGTGGATAATGTCGTCGTTTTCAAAGCATCTTACAACGTGAACAACGGCGTCAACCTCGCGTATGTGTGAAAGGAATTTGTTTCCCAGACCTTCACCCTGAGACGCACCCTTTACAAGACCAGCAATGTCAACAAATTCGATAACGGCAGGAGTGTATTTTTCGGGGTTGTACATTTCTGCAAGCACGTCAAGTCTCTTGTCGGGAACGGGTGCAATACCCACATTTGGGTCAATGGTACAGAAAGGGTAGTTTGCCGCTTCTGCGCCTGCGTTTGTTATTGCGTTGAAAAGTGTGCTTTTGCCTACGTTGGGTAGGCCTACTATACCTAGTTTCATTTTACTTCATTCTCCTTAAAAAAATCCTTATATATCAAGGTTTTTCGGTGTTTGGGTAGTTGTTACTACACCATTTCTACACCATTTTGTACCGGACAGTTGTTTTGAAACAGTTTAACTGCATTTGAAAGTGAGTCATCTGTAACATGAACATATCTATCCATAGTAGTTTTAATACTAGCATGACCAAGTAATTTCTGCAGAACTTTTGGTTGCATTCCACTTTCTATTGCTCTGGTTGCATATGTATGACGGAGAGCGTGCATACAAAAGCGTTTTATATTCGCCTCGTCACATAATTTGTAAAGGTGAGTATCGTAGGAACTGTTTTTCGCAGGTTCACCTGTACGCCAGTTAATAAAAACCAAGTCTCCCATAACCAGCTTTAACTTTTTGCCTGTTTGCCTATCCATATACTCAAGAGTTTGCGTAAGCGTATCGGCACGTTTTTGATATTCTCTGTTTTCGTAGATTGTCTGCAATATTTCATAAGCACGGTCGGTTAGGGGGATAGTGCGATAACTCTGAACTGTTTTCGGCGGTCCTGCCCTCCAATAGCCTTGCTTGTGACGATATTCCAAAGTTTTATTGACTGTCAGGGTATGCTTTTTCCAATCTATTGCATCCCATGTAAGACCTATAAGCTCACCTGTTCTGAGTCCTGTTTCCAAAATCAAAGCATACTGAAAATAATTATGAGATCTTCGTGCTGATTCTAAAAACTGCCTCTGCTCATCAATCGTCAAGAACTTAATGTCATTTACAGCTCTTACAGGCTTGGTATACCTGACACCGTTCATTGGATGCTTTGCAATCATATCATTCATCAAAGCAGATTTGAACATTGTTCCCATAGCGATAAATGTTTGACGTATTGTAGACCCTGCGTAATCTTCGTCCATTTTGTTAAGAACAAGTTTACAGTGCATTGGTTTGACATCGGCTAATAACATACCGCCTAAAATCGGTTGGATATTGTGTTGGTACCTCTCCCTGTAGTTTCTTAAGGTGTTGGGTGCCAGATCTCCAACAATGTTTGTAATCCAATAATCAAACCAAGAATCTACTGTCATATCCTTGGGAATAAATACATTTTCATGCTTATCTGCATATTTAGCGTCAGCAATCCAATTACGGGCTTCGGGAAGGGACGAGAAACACTTTTCATGCCTTTTTCCCCGCTTGTCAACAAATCTTGCGCAGTACAATCCGTCTTTTCTTTGGCATATACCTTTGCCGCATTCTCTGCCTTTAAGATTTTTACCCATTTATTGAACTCCTTTCTCTATTGAGAAAAAAGCCAATACAACATTTTATATTATATCATATTAGCCAATATTTTTCAATAGATAAGAAAATATTAGATTGTAAATTTATTTATACTATATCAGATTAGCAATTGGCTACTGATAAACTCTTCAAACTCTTTTCGTTTGACAAGTTTTTTATTTCCCACATATAAAACAAAAGGACAGTTGGGTGTTCGCAACATATCATCAATCTTATTGATGCCTATATTGCTATACTCAGCTGCCTCTTTTATTGTCAGTGTAAGTTTTAAATGAATTGGTACTTTTCCTTGTTCAATTGACATACGTTGCCCTCCCTTGCAATGAAACAATTTATAACGCCCCTTTTTAACAGCCGAAGGCAATCGGCGTACATAGCATTTCAGCTCTCCCGGGTACTCCGCGAGGTGCGTACACAAGTATCAATTACTGACCGCGCGTTTCATTGCATCCTTGTGTGCCTTAACACAAGTTTAGAACTCGGTATTTCTCGCTCGTTCGCAAAAAATATCGGGCGAAGTCTTGGCGTACCGATTCAAGTGCTGCCGCTTTCACAGCCGCACGGCTTTACGATTAAAAAGGTGCTATTCGGTTGTCAAAGATCGAGAAATGATACAATTATCATTTTTGAAAAACATACCAGCAACACCTGATACATTTTTCAAAAAAGACAACAAATACTCCTCGGGGAGTACAGAAAGGGGATTTGTGTACTCCCGTTGGAGCTCTCGGTTTAAGCTACTTTAAACTCAAGAATTTTTGTGATTAGCTTTGTCTCTAATCGGCGCCGTATTTCCTCATCCACAATCGTATAACTGTTTCCATCTTCATCATATACTCTTCGGAGTGATAAGGATGCTATGTATCCTTCATAGTGCTTCAGCACAGCGTTGATTTCCGCCACCGTCATGGATGTGATCTGCTCCGGGGTCAGGATCAGCTTCA
>JAZRKT010000148.1:0-6000 GCA_045646465.1 Eubacteriales bacterium
GATGAGAACGATATACACTACCATTATTCCCATTCCGCCGCCCTGTGGTGCTCCTTCTGCTGCTCCTGATGCAGCTACTGTGTCTAAAAACATTGTATTCATTGTAATTTACCTCTCATTTACATTTTTTCTAAAGTATAGCCGACTTATGTGAATTACATATTAAGCAGGCTTAAATTATTTGCTTTCAAGAAGCTTATTAACTGCACAGAGCTTAACGCACACACAAAGTACATCCATACCCAGTGCAAGTTCATCAACGGGAGGGAATGAAGGAGCAATTCTGATATTGCTGTCCTTGGGGTCCTTATGATACGGGAAAGTTGCTCCTGCTTCGGTAAGAACAACGCCTGCCTTCTTTGCCATAGCAACCGTGTCCCTTGCACATCCTTCGGGTACGTCAAGACTTATAAAGTAACCGCCAAGAGGCTTTGTCCAGCTTGCCGCACCGCTGTCGGAAAGAGCTTCTTCAAGCTTTTCAAGGCAGATTTCAAACTTAGGTCTGAGAATTTCAGCATGCTTTTTCATAAAATTGCTTATGCCGTTGGCGTCTCCAAAAAATTTTACGTGGCGAAGCATATTCATCTTATCGTGGCCGATGGTCTGCATCTGCATTATGCTCTTAATCTGCTCCACATTTTCAGCGGAAGCACCGAGACAGGATACACCTGAGCCGGGATACGAAATCTTTGAGGTTGACGCAAAAATAAACACAAGATTTGGGTTACCTGCCTTTTCACATTCGGGAAGAATATGGATAAGGCTGTCCTTTTTATCCTCATACAAATCGTGAACGGCGTATGCGTTATCCCAGAAAATTCTGAAATCAGGGGATGCGGGCTTCATATTTGCAAGTCTTATTACCGTTTCATCGCTGTAGGTTGTACCTGTGGGATTACTGTACTTTGGAACGCACCAGATACCCTTTACGGCTTCATCCTTAATAAGCTCTTCAACAACGTCCATATCGGGACCATCTTCAAGAAGGGGTACATTTATCATTTCAATACCGAGGCTCTCGCAAATTGCAAAATGTCTGTCATAGCCCGGCACAGGACAAAGGAACTTTACCTTTTCCTGCTTAATCCAGGGGCCCTTTCCGCCTGCAACTCCATAAAGCATACATCTTGCCATTGCGTCGTACATAAGGTTTAAGCTTGAGTTACCGCCAACAATTATCTGATTCCACGGTACACCAATAATGGGAGAAAACAGACGCTTTGCATCGTCAAGCCCGTCAACAAGTCCGTAGTTTCTGCAGTCAAAGCCTTTACGTGTAAAGCAGTCATCGTTGCAGGATATTTCCTTTAACATTCCTTCTGCAAGGTCAAGCTGTTCAACGCAGGGCTTTCCGCGTGTCATATTGATATCAAGACCGCTTTTGAGAAAGCCGTCATATTCCTTTTCAAGCTTTGCTTTTTCGGCAACAAGCTGTTCCCTACTCATACAAGAATAATTCATAAACAAAATTGTCCTTTCGTTACCGCACTTTTTGGCAGTATAATTCTTTTACATTATACTCAAATCCTATGTTCAATGCAATAGTTTTTTATATTTGTTTACAATCATTTTGCATAATCTACATCAAAAATATGCAAAACAAAAAGAGCAAACCCCGAAAAACCGAGATTTGCACTTTGAAAATTGCAAGTTTAGACTTATTTGTTTGCACCCAGCATAGCCGCGCCGATAATACCTGCATCGTTGCCCAGCTCAGCAACCTTAATCTGGGTTTTCTTGTCTCCCTTGTAGTATTGTTCCTTCATAACAACATCAATAAGAGGCTTTACAAGATAATCCTTTTCGTTGCAAACGCCACCGCCGATAACAAATACTTCAGGCTGGAAGATGTTAATCATATTGCTGATACCCACTGCAAGGTACTTGATATATTCGTCAACAACCTCTTTACCTGCCTTGTCGCCAAGTCTCATAGCATCAAAAGCAGTTCTGCCACTTACCTTGCCTTCCTTTTCAATCATTTCCCACATCTTTGTTTCGTTCTTGGGTGTCTTATCAAGCTTTCTCTTTGTCATATTGATAAGACCTGTTGCAGAGGAATAAGCTTCCCAGCAGCCACGTCTTCCGCAGGAGCACTGAAGACCGTCAGCTTCAATAACCGTATGACCGAGCTCTGCACCGCTATAGTTAAAGCCTACAACAAGCTTACCGTTTGCAACAACGCCGCCACCGAGACCTGTTCCAAGAGTAATCATCACCGAATTATCACAGTCCTTTGATGCTCCGTATGCTGCCTCTCCCATAGCTGCAGCGTTTGCATCGTTTTCTACATACACCTTAACATCACCGTAGTACTTACGGAAGATATCTGCAATGTGGAAATCCTTGAATCTGAGATTATTTGCATAAATAATGATACCGCCTTCGCAGTCTGCAGAGCCAGGCGCTGCAATACCGACAGAAGAGATGTCATCCTTTGAAAGTTTTGCATCAGCTATAAGCTTTTCGCAAAGAGCAACCATATCTTTGACAATTTCCTCGCCATTTCTTTCTGCAAGGGTGGGAACACTTGCCTTCACAACCATTTTTCCGTTTTCACCATCAACAATACCTGCGGCAATGTTTGTACCGCCAAGGTCTACACCAATGTAATACATAATTATTTACTCCTTTATATTCCTTATATCTCAATTTTTATCTGTCGTTGTCGTCGGAAAGCTGACCCATCAGCTTTTTATTGAACTCAACCGCCGTATTATAGCCCATCTTCTTCTGACGGTTATTCATTGCGGCAATTTCAATAACAACTGCAAGATTTCGTCCCGGTCTTACGGGAATTGTTGTGGTTGGAATATCAATACCCATTATATTGGTGTACTCGGTATCCATACCCACTCTTTCGTAAAACTTTCCCTGTTGCCAAAGCTCAAGGTTAATAATCATATCGATTTTTTCCGTTAACTTGACTGAGCCCATACCGAAAATTCTTCTTACGTCAACAATTCCTATACCGCGAAGCTCGATATAGTGTCTTATAAGCTCGGGGGCTGAGCCTACAAGAGTCTTTGCCGAAACCTTTTTGATTTCCACCGCATCGTCGGCAATAAGTCTGTGTCCTCTTTTTACAAGCTCTATCGCCGCCTCACTCTTGCCTATTCCGCTGTCACCGAGTATAAGTATACCTTCGCCGTAGCACTCAACAAAAACGCCGTGGCGTGTCATTCTTTCGGCAAGGCTGACATTAAGGGAAGCAATAAGCGCACCCATAACATTTGATGTTGTATCTGAGGAACGAAGAACGGGTATATGGTACTTCTCGGCAATTTCAACAACCTCAGGAAAAACATCAAGGCTTGAGCTTACAACAAGTGCCGTCGCTCCCTTGCTGAAAAAGTCATCAAGGCGTTTTTTTCTTTCTTCGCCTGACATAGGCAGAAGATAGTGGTATTCAACCTTACCCATAATCTGTATTCTTTCACTGTCATAATGGTCAAAGAAGCCTGCAAGCTGAAGTCCGGGTCTGTTTACTTCTTTCTTTGAAACCATAAGCTCTTCAAAGTTCTCGGGAACATACATTTTTTCAAGCTTAAGCTCATTCACAATACTACTCAGTGAAACACTGTATTTTTCCATTTAAACACCCCATTTACCCATTTTATTATATTATAGCCCACAAAACAAAAAAATTCAAGTACTATATTATTTTTTACAAAGAAAATTTGTATTCTTAATGAAAGTGTGTTAAAATCTCTCTATACTGACCATAATAAAGAGGTAAATTATGACCAAAACAAATGCGATGAGGATTCTTGACAAAGAAAAAATCCCCTACACACCTTACGAATATATCGTTGACGAAAACAATCTGACGGGCGTACACATAGCAGAGCAAATCGGTCTTGACAAGGACATTGTTTTCAAGACAATTACGGCTCGCGGAGACAAAAACGGTATAGTTGTTTTCTGCATCCCATGTGCTATGGAGCTTGATTTGAAAAAGTGTGCAAGGGTGACGGGCGACAAGAGAATTGAGCTATTACCTGTAAAGGAGTTGCTTACAAATACCTGCTATATAAGAGGCGGCTGCAGTCCCATCGGTATGAAAAAGCTTTATCCCACATTTATAGACGAAACCTGTCAATTATGGGACAAAATCACAGTAAGTGCAGGTATGAAGGGTTGTCAGCTTTTACTTGAGGTGCAAAAGCTTTTGCCCCTTGTAAACGCAGTAACCGCAGATTTAACAGTTTAAGGATATATAATTATGAAGATTTTTATAATTTGTGCCGTCACGGCAGCAGCATTATTCATTTTATTTTTATACGGTATCTTTCTTGCCACCTTTTCAAAGCTTCCGAGGTTTTTAAGAGGCAGAAAGCTGATTTACCGTTCAAGTCAGTTTGACGGTGTAAGAGCAAGAATTCTTGAAAGCTTTGAAAAACTTGACACGTTGCCATACCGTCCCTGCAAAACGGTTTCCTTTGATAAAACAAAGCTTTTTGCAAGGCTGTACGAAGGCAAAAACACAGACACGGTTATCATACAGATGCATGGCTACAGAGGAAATTCCGTCAAGGACAACTGCGGTATCTCCCGATATTATATGAAAAAAGGCTACACCATTTTACTTCCCGACCAGAGAGCACACGAAAACAGCTCCTCACATTCATTAACCTTCGGCATAAAAGAAAGATACGACGTTCTCTGTTGGATTGACTATATAATCTCGCTTTACGGCAACAGCGTTAAAATAGTCCTTTCGGGTGTATCAATGGGTGCAGCGACGGTGCTTATGGCATCGGGACTTGATTTACCGCGGAACGTAAAAGGCGTTATTGCCGACTGTCCCTACACCTCACCTGCCGACATTATAAAGAAGGTAGCAAAGGAGCGAGGCTTTACGCCGTCGGTATTCTATCCTCTTATCCGTCTTTCGGCGATAATTTTCGGTGGCTTTGACCCACAAGAGGCAAGTCCCCTTTCATCCCTCAAAAATAGCAAATTGCCTATTCTCATAATTCACGGCGACGACGACAGATTTGTTCCCTACAGTATGGGCAAGGCTTTATTTGACAGCTACACGGGAAAAAAATATTTTCTCACCGTCAAGGATGCAGGCCATGCCTTCAGTTACTTTTTTGACACTTGCTCCTACGAAGGTGCTCTTGACGATTTTTTGAGAAAAGTTTTATAGTTTATTTATTTATTTTTAGCTTCACTTTCAAGAGTGGAGCTTTTTTGTTTTTTTACTTTTCATTCTTCTGAGGCTTAAAAGAAACAAAAAAGCCGTTCCCTTATCGGGAACGGCAAATAACCTAAAACAGTTAATTAAAGTTCAGCGAAGTACTTAATTGTACGAACCATCTGGCTTGTGTAGCTGTTTTCGTTGTCGTACCATGAAACAACCTGTACCTGGTATGTGTCATCGTCTATCTTTGCAACCATTGTCTGTGTTGCATCGAAGAGAGAACCGAATCTCATACCGATAACGTCGCTGGATACGATTACTTCTGTGTTGTAACCGAAGGATTCGGAAGCAGCAGCAGCCATAGCAGCGTTGATTCCTTCAACTGTAACGTCCTTGTCCTTAACTACAGCAACAAGAATTGTTGTAGAACCTGTGCAGGTAGGAACTCTCTGAGCAGAGCCGATGAGCTTGCCGTTGAGCTCGGGAATTACAAGACCAATAGCCTTAGCAGCACCTGTGGAGTTAGGAACGATGTTCTGAGCACCTGCTCTTGCACGTCTGAGGTCACCCTTTCTGTGAGGACCGTCGAGAATCATCTGGTCGCCTGTGTAAGCATGAACTGTTGTCATGATACCGGACTGTATGGGTGCATGGTCGTTGAGGGCCTTAGCCATAGGAGCAAGGCAGTTTGTTGTACAGGAAGCAGCAGAAATTATTTTGTCTTCCTTTGTAAGTGTCTTTTCGTTTACGCTGTAAACGATTGTGGGAAGATCCTTACCTGCGGGAGCAGAAATAACAACCTTCTTAGCACCTGCATCGATGTGTGCCTGGCTCTTTTCCTTTGAGCAGTA